>JALWRY010000374.1 GCA_027080445.1 Thiohalobacter sp.
CCAGGGCGAACTGGCGATGAAATTGGCGAAGGCCAGCGACTGGTGCGTGGACGGCGAGTCGGTGGGCTGTACCGGGTTGATAATGCGGCTGCACTGGTCCAGCGGGGTGTTTTCGCCGGCCAGTTTAAGGCCTTTCTCCGGGTCGCCTTGCAGACAGAATTCACCCACGTGGGTCTCCAGCACCAGTTTTCCGCGAAAGCCGCCACTGGCCAGCCGCTCCAGTAGTTGCGCGACCGTTTGCATGCGTGCGCCATCGAGCGCAATTTCATCCCAGGGGTAGCGGGTATCCTGGCCCAGCGCCCAGTTCACGCTTTCCCAGGCCTGCCTCATGCGCGCCTGCGTATCATTGCTGCCAGCCGGGTTCCGACCCTCACGTTCACCGTCATCCCGGCGCAGGCCGGTATCCATTTTTTCCGCGACCCCGGATGATCCGCCAACCGTTTGCTCGCCGGCACTTTGTACCTGCCCAGCCACGCCAGTTGCGGTCTGTTGCTTACTGGCTGGCTGTAGTTCCCTGTTACGGGAGGTCAGGTTCCACGCCACGGAAATAAACAGCAGGACAATCAACATGACGGTCGGCAGGATCGAGGTGGCGGGCGCCGGTGATGGCAAATGTTCCCTGAGGTGCTCGAGTTTCTCGTCCAGCAAACGATCGATTTTTTCCCGGCTCTGGCGCGCCACGGTGTCGAGGCCCACGAGCAGGTCCTTGCGCAGCACCACGCGTTGTTCGTCGAGCAGGCGTCGCAGTTGTTTGTAAACGGGTTCATCGTTGTCGTTCGTACCGGCTTCGCTGAATGCGGCCGCGGCGACCGGGATATCCAGCTTGCGTTGTCGACGCACGTCTTCCAGGCGTTCCGAGGCATTTTCCTCGTCCTGCGCGTCCGCGTCACCGCTACGGCGTCGATCATCCACCAGGCCGATACGTTGCAGGGATTCGTACAGTTCCGCCGGCGCCACGGTTTTGGGCAATACGCCAACCGCGCCCAGCGCGCGCGCCTGGCCGAGATAGAGGTCGCCGCCTTTGGAGGTATACATCATCACCGGGATGGTGGCGGTCTGCGGGTTATCCTTGATGGCGCGCACGGCTTCGAAACCGTCCATGCCAGGCATCATGTGGTCCATGAAGATGACATCGGGGCGGTGACTGGTGAGGAACTCCAGCGCATCCGCCGCGGATTCAACGGTATCCACATGGATCGCGTATTTTTCCAGCATGCGGCGCAGGATCAGTCGGGCCGATTTTGAATCATCGACGACCAGCGCGCGTTTTTGTTCTGACATCACTGTCTCCCGGGCTCTATGTGCCATAGGCAAAAAATGCCCGCAGTGCCGTGTACAGGTAGCCGCTATCCCGGCTGCCGGCCAGTTCGCGGATGGAATGCATCGCAAAGGTCGGGACGCCCACGTCAAGGGTGCGCACGCCAATGTTGCTGGCGGTAATCGGCCCGATGGTGCTGCCGCAGGCCATGTCACTGCGCACCACGAATGACTGAACCGGCACGTCGGCGCGTTCACACAACAATCGAAACAACGCGGCGGTTTCGCTGTTGGTGGCGTAACGCTGGTTGGCGTTGGTCTTGATGACGGGGCCCTGGTTGAGCAGCGGGCCGTGTTCGGCATCGTGTTTGTCGGCGTAATTGGGGTGAATGCCGTGTGCGTTGTCGGCCGAGATCATCCAGGACCGGTCAATGCAGCGCGCCAGTGTCTCGCTGTCCGTACACAGGCGTTGCAGCACGGACTTGAGGAACGGGCCATCCGCGCCACTGGCCGAGGCGCTGCCGACTTCTTCGTGATCATTGCAGACCAGCAGTTTCGATTGTGTCATGTCGCTGTCGAGCAGGGCGCGCAAGGCAATAAAGCAGCTCAACAGGTTATCCAGTCGTGCCGAGGCGATAAAGTCACCCTCCAGGCCGACCAGTGCGGGTGGTTGACAGTCGTACAGCGACAGGTCGAATTCGAGGACGGACTCGATATCCGTGTCCGGGTGTTGCCGGCGCGCCCTGTCGCGCAGTAACTGTCTGAAATCGGCCGGCGCACCTTCTTCGCCGCCTTGCATCAGGATCGGCGGCAGGTGTGTCTGCGCATTGATGCTGCGTGATTTGTTGGCGTCGCGGTCGAGGTGGATCGCGAGGCTGGGGATAACGGCCACCGGGTGTTCAAAGTCAATCAGCCGTTTGTTCAGCCGCTGCCTGGAATCGCGGTAACTGATCCGCCCGGCAATAGACAGGTCGCGGTCGAACCAGGGGTTCAGGAGTGCGCCGCCGTAGACCTCGACCCCCAGCTGGTAATAGCCTTGCCGTGTCACTTCGG
Source organism: Thiohalobacter sp. (assembly GCA_027080445.1). Lineage (GTDB taxonomy): Bacteria > Pseudomonadota > Gammaproteobacteria > DSM-19610 > DSM-19610 > Thiogranum. Next base: position 2,311 of record JALWRY010000374.1, read on the forward strand.
GTTGGGGCTTGACGTGCAGGCAGGGGCTGTCGGTGTGTGCGCCGACCATGCGCAGGCCACTGTCCGGCAGGCCCTGTTCCCCGAGGGTAAACGCAATCAGGGACGAGTCGTTGCGGGTCACAAAGTAGCGACCACCCGCCTGTGTTGTCCAGGTGTCGGCTTCGTGCAGCTCAAGAAAACCGGCTTCCAGCAGCTGTGCACGCAGATTTTCCGTGGCGTGAAACGGTGTGGGTGATCGTTGAATAAAGTCCAGCAGTTCGTTATTCAGGCGGTTATCCATTAGAGATCCCCTGGTTAATGTCTTCCCCGTCATCCCGGCGCATGCCGGGATCCAGCGGTTTTAACGACATGGATACCGGCAAGCGCCGGCATGACGGACTCATCAGGGATTCTTCAGGTGACTTCCGGTGGCTCATGACGGTATTGTTGTTTGCGTTGCTGTGCCTTGTCCAGGATATTCAGCCGTTCTGTGTCGCCGGCCTCACCCCAGGCGCAAATTTCCGTCAGGCTGCGGTAACAGCCCAGGCAGATATCATCCTCATTGAGACAGCAGTTGCGGATACAGGGTGAAGCGATGGTAGGCCGATGTGGTGGTGCGCCCTGCCGGTCAGGCATAAAGGTTCAGTCGTGCGCGGCGTTCAGGTTTGCCGGTGGCGGTTTCGCGGGAAATGGTCTGGCGGCGATTATCGATAGCGCGGCGGTCGTGTTTGCTGCGCGTGTCCAGCAGTACCGGGACTTGCTGTTTGCGGCGGTCGTTGCCCATGCGACGGTCGCCCGAGCGGCGTTCCCGGTGTTCGGCAATATCCCGCTGCCGGCGTTCGCCGATATGTGCCGGGTGGGCAGACGGGTAGGGCGACACGGCATCGACATGGCGTGTGATAACGGGGCGCCGGTTATCGGCCTTGAGTCGTTGCAGGCCGGCGTCTTCTGGAACGAGGGTGATCCACTGCATGGTCAAAAGTATAGCGTTTTTACGCCCTCCGGTGTAAAAACCGGGGTCAGAACACAATTTCCGCTAATATTAGCCACAATTGCGTTCTGACCCCGGTTTTGGGGTATTCCTAAACAAAAAGGGAGATCCCCCAGCTCTGCTGGGGAGGCATCAAGAGTTTGACAGTAACAGGAGTCTCATAGTAACTCCAAAGCGTGAGCCGCCAAGCACCACGCAAAGGAGAAAC
>JALWRY010000375.1 GCA_027080445.1 Thiohalobacter sp.
GTACTTGCTAAACTTGTTCATGACCTACCCTCCTCGATTATGGCTCTGTGCTTCAAGCTGGTTCTTACCCAACCCGAAGCGTAACCCACGTCCTTCGAGGTTGGGTAGGTCAATGCATAATGTCTACGGATGGTGTTGTTTTACTGGATCAGGACATCCAGCGATCTTTCAGGCGCACATAGTGCTCCGCTGAATACTCCAGGAAAGCTTTTTCCTTTTCTGTCAGCTCACGCAATCGCCTGACCGGTGAGCCGACATACAGATAGCCCCCGTCAAGTTCCTTGCCCGGCGTGACCAGCGCGCCCGCACCCACCATCGCACCGGCGCGAATGATTGCGCCATCCAGTACCACGGCGCCCATGCCGATCAGGCAACGGTCTTCCACGGTGCAAGCATGCAACACCACCTTGTGCCCGACCGTGACCTCGTCACCGACAATCAACGGCTGTCCACCCGGGGCAAATTCACTATCGTGGGTGACGTGTAACACGGAACCATCCTGGATATTGGTGCGCGCGCCGATACGGATATCGTTCACATCGCCGCGCACTACACTCATCGGCCAGACGGAGCTGTCTGCGCCGATCTCAACGCGACCGCCCACCATGGCCTGCTCGTCGACATAGACACCGGATGCCAGTGCCGGGGAATGACCATCGAATGATCGAATCGACATGAAAATACCTGTCAGAGCCAGTACGCCGTACCGGTCATGATGCGGGATGTCAGCTGCATGAGCGTTTTGACCGGGCCGGGCAACTCGGCGCCGCCGGCCCGCTTCGCCAGTTCACCGTGGCGTGTTTCATCGACCTTCATCTGTTCCAGCACCGCGCGACTCTTGTGGTCATCAGGGGAGAGCTTTTCCAGGTGGTCATCCAGGTGCCGGACAACCTGGCGCTCGGTTTCCGCCACAAAGCCCAGGCTCCATTTGTCTCCGGCCAGACCCGCCGCCGCGCCGATAGCGAAGGACCCGGTATACCAGAGTGGATTGAAATAACTCAGATGCCCGTCCAGCGCCTTGACGCGTTTCTCGCACCAGTCCAGGTGATCGTTCTCCTCGGCGGCGGCGCGTTCCATGCGTTCGCGCACTTCCGGGAGTTTGGCGGTCAGCGCCTGCCCCTGGTAAAGCGCCTGGGCGGCGACCTCGCCGGAATGGTTCACCCGCATGAGCCGCATCGATTGTGTTTTTTCCGCCTCGCCCAGCTCACCTTCCTCGACGCCCTCGGCCGGGTCGGGTCGTTCCGTGACCAGCGGGCGTCCCGCCAGGGTGCGCAGCGCCTGGTCAAAATTCATCACCAGGTGATCGAAGGGGGTGTAATGTCGCGTTGTCATGGCCGCAGTGTCGATGATTTAACAGGGACTTTCAACACACCGTCAACGGCGCGGCAGATTGCGTCCATAGAAAATCTCCATGATCTCATGTTCGACCTGGCGACTGACACGACGCCGTTCCACGGCACTCATGGCTTCCACGCCCATGCCAAACAGGTAATCATTCAGCGTCAGGTCCTTGAGACGCAACTTGGTGTGAAAGATGTTCTCCTGGTACACGTTCACATCCACCATCTGGTATCGCTCGCGCGTATCGCGTGACAGGAAGTTCTGTATGGAGTTCATCTTGTGGTCGATAAAATGCTTGCGCCCGCGCACATCGCGGGTGAACCCGCGCACGCGGTAATCCATGATGACAATATCCGACTCGAAACTGTGGATCAGGTAGTTCAGCGCCTTGAGCGGTGAAATCTGTCCACAGGTCGATACATCGATGTCCGCGCGGAAGGTGCTGATACCATTTTCCGGGTGACTCTCCGGGTAGGTATGCACGGTTACATGACTCTTGTCCAGGTGCGCCACCACAGCTTCCGGCAATGGCCCCGGCGACTCGTTATTGGAGACATCCGGCTCTCTGCGCATATCCTCGGCAATCAGCATGGTGACGCTGGCGCCCTGTGGATCATAGTCCTGGCGGGCGACATTGAGGATGTTGGCGTCAATGATATTGCACACATCCGTGAGGATATGCGTCAGCCGCTCGGCATTGTAGGCCTCATCGATATACTCGATATATTCGCGCCGGTCGGCGGATGAGCGGGTGTAGCAGATATCGTAGATATTGAAGCTGAGGGTCTTGGTCAGGTTATTGAAACCCTGCAGTTTAAGCTTCTTCATGGCGCGGCCCGACATCACCTGGCGCTAGCGATCCGCAATCGGCGGGTGGTAGATCATTTGCACGATGACCTGCTCCGGCGCCACACAATAGAAACTGCGCGCCCCATCGCGATGAGTACGCGGCTCAGATTTCATTTCAACCTGATTTGCGCGCAGGAAAGCGTACCAGTCATCGACATCCTCCGGCGTAGCGAGAATGAAGCCGATATGGTCCAGTTGCTGACCCTGCTGCGCCGGCGCCATGTCACCCCGATGCAGGGCAAGATTATCGTTACCGGAGGTCAGGTACACATTGTCCGGGTCCGGGCGCCACTCCACTTCCATCCCCAGCAGTCCCACATAGAATTGCTCGGCCGCTTCGAGATCACGCACCGTCAGCGCGACATGACGCATGCCTTTTGTTGGATTGGGGCGATCCATTCAGGCCTCCCGGATTTCATAGTCGTGGGTAATGGTCGCCGTCTTGCCGAGCATGATCGATGCCGAACAGTATTTCTCCGCCGACAGTGAAACCGCGCGCGCCACGCGCTTATCATCCAGCCCCTTGCCGGTGACGATAAAATGTACATGAATGGTTTTGAACACCTTGGGGTCTTCGTCAGTCCGCCCGGCTTCCAGCTCCGCCACACAATCCGTCACCGGCTGGCGCGATTTCTTCAGAATATGCACCACATCGAACGCGGTGCAACCGCCCATACCGAGCAATAACATCTCCATCGGACGGACGCCCAGGTTACGCCCGCCGTGATCCGGCGGGCCGTCCATCACCACGGCGTGGCCACTGCCGGACTCACCGATAAAGGTGGCGTCCTGGACCCATTTAATGCGTGCGTGCATCGGCCAAAACCTCTTTAAATGCTGAAAATGTGAAGGTTATCACAGTTCAACCGCCGGGCCGCCCGGCATGGAGCCATCCCGTTCAAGACTCACCGCCACCCTGCCGAAACAGGGGGTATTCGACCCACTCCCGAACAGGACGGCGGGAACATTCCGCCAATGAAAGGTACTCACATGGTCCAGACACTGCTGAAACCCGCCGAAACCTCCACCGTTGACCGGTTTCTGGAAAACTGCCATCGCCGCCGCTACCCGGCGAAGAGCGTCATCATCTACGCGGGCGACCAGCCGGACGTGCTCTACTACATCGTCGAAGGCTCGGTCAGCGTGCTGATCGAGGACGAAGACGGTCACGAAATCGTGCTGGCCTACCTGAATCCCGGTGACTTTTTCGGGGAAATGGGCCTGTTCGGCGAAGACAGCGACCGCAGCGCCTGGGTCCGCACCAAAACCCAGTGTGAACTGGCCGAG
>JALWRY010000376.1 GCA_027080445.1 Thiohalobacter sp.
ATGCCCAACAGCAGCAGGTGGTGGAACACTTGCAGGCGCTGTACGAAACACTACTGTCGCCACCGCCCCGGCCCGCTTTTCTGAAGCGCCTGCTGGGTGACAGGGGCGTGCCGGTGCGCGGCGTGTACCTGTGGGGCGGCCCGGGGCGGGGTAAAACCTGGCTGATGGATGCTTTCTTCGACAGTCTGCCCTTCGCACAAAAACGCCGTGTGCACTTCCACCGTTTTATGCTGGAGATCCACCAGGCGCTGGATGCCCTGCCGAAAACACCTGATCCCCTGCTGATTGTGGCAGACCGGCTGGCGGGGCAATTCCGCGTGTTGTATATCGACGAATTCCATGTGACCGATGTGGCCGACGCCATGTTGCTGACAGGCTTGCTTGAAGCCCTGTTTGATCGCCGCGTGACGCTGGTCGCCACCTCGAACATCGAGCCGAAAAAACTGTATCACGAGGGCTTGCAGCGCGAGCGTTTTTTACCCGCCATTACGTTGATCGAGCAGCATATGGCCGTGGTGGCCCTGGACGGTGCCGAAGACTATCGCATGACACTGCTGCGACAGAGTGGTACCTGCCTTGTCGGGGCCGATCATCCCACGGCAAAGGCCTGGCTCGAGAACCATCTTGATGCCCTTGCCGCCACAGCGCCGCTCGAGGGGGAAACCCTGAGGCTGGCGGGGCGGGAATTACACACCGTCAGCCTGGCGGATGAGGTGGTCTGGTTCGCCTTTGCCGAACTGTGCCTGCAGCCCCGCTCGGCACGTGACTACCTGGAACTGGCCTGTGAGTTCCATGCCTTGTTGCTGGAAGGGGTACCGGTGATGTCGGCTGAAATGGATGAAGGCGCACGACGTTTTATCCACCTGGTCGATGCGCTCTACGATCATGGCGTTAAACTCGTGATGACGGCAGAAACATCACCCGGCCGGCTCTATACCGGGCGTCGGCTTGTGCAGCCATTTCAGCGTACTGCCAGCCGGTTGGCGGAAATGGCCAGTGAACGTTACCTGTCACGCGCCCATCGATCTGACTGAACGGGGTCATTCAGCGTTTCTTCAGAACAAACTGTCGACCGCTTCTTCCGTCGTGCCTTCCTTTGCAGTATCTCCTGCAAGCGGTGCATCATCTTCAACAGCCGTTGCGGGAGACAAGGTCTCATCCGGGCTGGCTGGTGCACTATCCATTGTGTCAGTAGACGGGACAGTCGTCATATCACCCATCGGTTCGGGCGTAACAGCCGGCATGGTGTTGGTCATATCCGCTGCATGATGTGTTGTTGCAGGCACTGTCATGCGTGGTTTTGTCTCGTCGGGCAGCGGTTTCGTCTCAACCACGGTTTTTGCCTGCGGAATGATGGGGGTGCGCTTGACCATGCCCTGACGAGGCGTTTCCCCAGGGGGAGGCACAGGATGTTTCACAGGACTTGCCGCCTGCAGCGTAACCGGTTCAGTTTTGCGGAGATTCGTCACCGGAGCGGCGTGTTTCACCGGTTTCACGGCCGGAGCGGCCTGTGTAACGGGCGGCGCCACATCCGCTTCCCCGCTCAGGATCAGGTAGGCGGAGATAGCGATCCCCGCGACTGCGCCCGCAATCAGTGACGGGACAACAAGCCCCCGGCGGGGTTCTGCAAATGGCGGCGCCACCCTGTCCCTTTCCCGTTCAGCACGGGCCGGGGGCGTTTGCGGAAGAGACAGCTCAGGTGTGGTCACAGGCGAGCGTTTCTTCCTGCGGCGTTTTGTCTTGTTTTCCAGGCCAAGCAGACGGATCAGCTGCTCGGGAGGCAACTCCATGGATGGATGCAGCGGGTTGAAGCTGAGCTGAACACTACCGGGCGACGGGGCATTGCCTGTCCTTCGCAGTATGCGCTGTGCCTGTCCGGGATCTGCGATTGTGGTGTCCATTATCCGGCCTTTTCGCTGTACTTTGGCGGGTTGGTGAAGGTTCTCGATGTATGTGGCAAGACGACGTGCCTGCATGGCCTCTGCACGCAACGCGGCCATTTCCTTTTCAGCCTGTTCGCGTTGTCGAGATGCCTTGCGTCGATCATGCTGCTGATCCCCGGATTGTTCTGCGATATCAGTGTAGTGCTGCGCCTTGTACCTGATCTCGTCGGCAAGCTGATGGGATGCCGGACGGGCAGGCCTGGGTGTCACAGGCGGATGTGCCGATTGCTGTTTCTTCCTGATACCCATGGCTGATTAACCTATATACCCAACCGTGGGTAGCGTCAGATACGCTGATTTGTTAAGTCGTTGCGCGAGTTTGCGCCCTGAATCCGGCGGGAAACCGGAACCCTGTCACAGTTGCAGCCTGTTTATGCCGTGGGATGGCGATTCTCTGCCGGCCCGGGTAAAGCAGCTACAATTGAGTCAGGGAAAAAGATTATCCGGCCAGGCGAGGCATACAGGAGGCGGGAAATGCGTAGTTTTATACGCCATCCGTCTGATATTCCTATCGAATATCAAATGGATGCGGAAACTTTGAGTCCTGTGCGAGAGCATTTGAACGACATCGGTCACGGTGGCCTGTCATTCTCGTCGCCTCACGAGCTGGAGGTCGGGTCGGTTATCACCATCCGGATTTCCCGGCTGTTGCCGGCTTTCGAGGCGCAGGGCCGCGTCGCGTGGTGTCGGCCGGATGGTGAAGATTATACCGTCGGGGTGTCCTTTCTGGAGGCGAGTGACCGTTTTCGGGTGCGCATGGTGGAGCAGGTCTGCCATATCGAACATTACAAAACCGAGGTGCTGGCGTCCGAAGGACGAGTGATAAACGGTGAACAGGCGGCGCGAGAATGGATCGGGCGTTATGCCAGCAGTTTTCCCTTGCTGGATGACGAGGAAGAGGCATCCTGAGTGGCAGGGGCTGTCAGGCTTGTCCGGGCAGACATCGTGGCGATACACTGGTATCACCGTGTGGGTTGAATAATAATGAAGAGTGGGTGTATTGCCATGAATATAAAGAAAATATCGGGGATATCAGCAGGTATCGCGCTGTGGCTGATGGCTGTTGCGCCAGCCTGGTGCGAGGATTTCGACAGTAACTGGCTCGAGGTCAGGGTTGTCGACAGGCAGTCAGGTTCGCCCGTTGCACAGGCGGCCGTGTGTCTTGGCACCAGGGCCAGGGCAGACCAGTTTGGCGCCCGTCGTGCGGCAGCCAATGGCGTAGTGCGTTTCAGCGGTCTACCCGTGAACCGTATGGTGCTGATGGCGTCACGGCGTGGCTACCAGGGCCGGCAGCAGGATGTCGAGCCGTTGTCGGGTAACCGGGTGATTGTACTCAAGCTGGCGCCGGGCGGTGGTGGCCCGGTGTGCGTGGCGACAGAGAATAGCGGTGAGCCGGAACAGGCGACTGGTAACGAACTCGAAATTACCGGTGTCCGTGTCAGCGCCGATAAAACCGCACCGTCCGGTGCACAGGTGCAGGTGATGGTGGATGTTTCGGGCCAGGCCAACCAGATCCGGATTGCAGAGT
>JALWRY010000377.1 GCA_027080445.1 Thiohalobacter sp.
GTACACAGTGCCTGCGGGCAGGCACTGTGTACAGGCTGGCAGCAGATAAGCCGAAGCGCGCACATCACACACCGGGAGGTCGGGGAAAAGATCTACGACATCTGTTCCGGGGGCATGTGCGTGCAGAGCCGCCCGCATCTGCCCGAGATACGGTCCGGATACACCAAAGTCAGTAAGTATCACAATCATCATTTCAACCCCGCCACACTCAGCCTGTACGGCACAGTTTACCGTCCGGTGCCGCTTTTCACACCGGGCCGGGAAGCAATTGGGCTGTGTCAGGCTCGCCCCGGCACGGTATCCGCGATGAGGACACCCCACCGAACAAGAGGGCTTCGGCGGGAGCGCGCGTTGGGCGCCTTAAGCCTGCGCCGAAGCCCAACGGGTGCTACCGCCGGAGCACTCGCCTCGAAGCCACCAAGACATCAGCAAAACACCCAAACAGCACAAAAAAAGCCGGGTAAAAACCCGGCTTTTTCAAAGTACGATTGAAGACATCTGGCTATAACAGGTCTTCATCGACCTCGGGACGATCAACCAGTTCGACCAGGGCCATCGGCGCCTTGTCCCCGGTGCGGTAGCCCATTTTCAGGATACGCAGGTAACCACCGGGGCGGTCCTTGTAACGCGGGCCAAGCTCGGTGAATAACTTGGTAACGACATCGCGGTCGCGCAGACGGGCAAAGGCCAGCCGACGTTTGTGTACGCTGTCAGTCTTTGCCATGGTAATCAGCGGTTCTGCAACACGACGCAGTTCCCTGGCTTTCGGCAAGGTTGTCTTGATGACTTCGTGATTCAGCAGTGATGCAGCCATATTGCTGAACATCGCCTTGCGGTGACTGCTGTTACGGTTCAGTTTTCGTCCACTTTGACGGTGACGCATTGTTCTATACCTACTCTAAAGTCTTACAGGGCGGAAATGGGTTGTTTCTCGCTTTCCTTGAGTCCTGCCGGCGGCCAGTTCTCCAGGCGCATGCCCAGTGACAGTCCACGTGATGCCAGGACATCCTTGATTTCGGTGAGCGACTTCTTGCCAAGGTTCGGCGTTTTCAGCAACTCGACTTCGGTTCGCTGAATCAGGTCACCAATGAAATAAATGCTTTCTGCTTTCAGGCAGTTGGCCGAACGCACCGTCAGTTCCAGGTCATCGACCGGGCGCAGCAGGATCGGATCGACATCCGCTTCCGGCGCTTCCGGGGCAACCTCTTCCTTGCCCTGCAGGTCGACAAACACCGACAGCTGATCCTGCAGGATCGTGGCCGCGCGGCGAATGGATTCCTCGGGATCGATCGTTCCGTTGGTCTCGATATCAATAATCAGTTTATCGAGGTCGGTACGCTGTTCGACACGCGCAGAGTCCACGGTATATGACACGCGGTAGACCGGCGTGAAGCTGGCATCCAGGCGAAGTGCGCCGACTGAAGTACTGCCTTCCTCTTCCTGTTCGGCACGCGCCTTGGCGGGCACATAGCCGCGCCCCATTTCCACGTTCAGCGTCATGTTCAGCTCGCCTTCCTTGGTCAGGTTGGCAATAACGTAGTCGGGATTCACCACTTCTATATCGTGATCCAGCGTAATGTCGCCGGCCGTCACAGCACCGGGACCTTTCTTGCTCAGCTTCAGCGTGGCCTTGTCGCGATTATGCATCTGCAAGGCAACGCCCTTGAGGTTGAGCATGATTTCCATCACGTCTTCCTGCACACCTTCGATCGAGGAATAGGAATGCAGTACACCGTCGATTTCAACACTGGTCACGGCGCAGCCCGGCATGGACGACAGCAGAATGCGGCGCAGCGCATTCCCCAGCGTATGACCAAAACCGCGTTCGAGCGGTTCCAGTACGACCCGCGCGGTACGCTCATTAATGGATTGCACGTCTACAATACGTGGCTTCAGGAACTCGGTAACCTTGCCCTGCATGAATAGCCCTCTTAAGCTGTTGCTTTACTTGGAGTACAACTCGACAACAAGATGTTCATTGATCTCGGCCGGCAGATCCGAACGGTGCGGAAGCGCCTGGAAGTCGCCGTCCATCTTTGTCGCATCCACGGCGATCCCGTCAACAAACCCGCGCTGTTCAGCGACTTCAAGCGCAGACTGCACGCGCAGCTGCTTGCGTGATTTTTCTGCGATCGCCAGGCTGTCATTGGGACTGACCTGGTAGGACGGAATCGTCACACGCCGACCGTTCACAGTAATCGCTTTATGGCGTACCAGCTGGCGCGCTTCGGTACGGGAAGCAGCAAAGCCCATGCGGTACACGACATTGTCCAGACGACCTTCCAGCAGCTGCAACAGGTTTTCACCCGTGGAGCCCTTCTTGCCGGCGGCGGCCTTGTAATAGTTACGGAACTGACGTTCCAGCACACCGTAGATACGGCGCATCTTCTGCTTCTCGCGCAGCTGGGTCGCATAGTCGGACAGGCGTGTACGACGCTGTCCGTGCTGGCCCGGCGGGAACGGGCGGGTTTCAATCGCACATTTCGCGGTATAGCATTTCTCGCCTTTCAAAAACAACTTGGTGCCTTCACGACGACACTGGCGACATTTTGGTCCTGTGTATTTAGCCATTTGCTCTCCTCCGCCTTACACGCGTCGCTTCTTGGGCGGACGACAACCGTTGTGAGGAATCGGGGTCACATCGGTGATATTGGTAATCTTGAAACCGGCATTGTTCAGGGCACGAACCGCAGACTCACGACCAGGCCCCGGACCCTTGACCTCGACCTCGAGGTTCTTGAGACCGAACTCCTTGACCATCTCACCCACGCGATCAGCAGCCACCTGGGCGGCGAATGGCGTGCTCTTGCGTGAACCGCGGAAACCGGAACCACCGGCGGTAGCCCAGGCCAGCGCGTTACCCTGGCGATCGGTAATGGTCACAATCGTGTTGTTGAACGACGCGTGAATGTGGGCGATACCATCCACCACATTCTTCTTGACCTTCTTCCGCGTACGAGTCGGTGCTTTTGCCATGTTCTAAAATCCTGTTACGAAATCTTTATCGACGAATCGGACGACGCGGGCCCTTACGGGTGCGCGCATTGGTCTGCGTACGCTGACCACGCATCGGCAAACCACGACGGTGGCGCATGCCGCGGTAGCAGCCCAGATCCATCAATCGCTTGATGTTCATGGATACGGTACGGCGCAGATCGCCTTCTACCGTGTACTTTGCGACTTCGCCACGAATATTCTCGATTTCCGGTTCGGACAGATCCTTGATCTTGGTGTCCGGACTGACGCCGGTGGCGTCGCAAATCTTCTTCGCTGTGGTGCGGCCGATGCCATAAATGGCTGTCAGCGCTATTACAGCGTGTTTCTGTGGCGGTACATTAATCCCGGCTATACGAGCCATGAATCTGATCTCCTCAACAGGACAAATCGGCCTGCGTGTCGCGAAACGCGCAAGAATACCGGGTTTTGCCCCTTATTTCAATCCAAAAGCAAACAATT
>JALWRY010000378.1:0-1190 GCA_027080445.1 Thiohalobacter sp.
GTGCTGTGCAGCTTGCCATCCGCCTTCAGGGTAATCCCGTCTGCGCCGGACGCCGTCATCGACAGGATGCCCGACGGCAGGACAATGGCGGTGTCTGCGGTAATGGCTTCGGCGTTCACATCCAGCCGCGCCGCCAGACCGCCAGCATCCGCAAGCACCTGCTCAGCGATGCCCGTCCCTTCCATCACCAGTCGACCCGCCGCATCCAGGCCACCCTGTGCGCCACTGGCGGCGCTGATGCGCGGCGTTTGCAGCGTCAGATCACCGTCGACGCTCAAATGCCCGCCTCCCTGAATACGCAGGCCATCACGCGCAACAAGCCGCTGATCGGCAAAACCGGCAAGCGCAAAGGCGCCGCCGCCCTGCTGACCATCCAGGGTCAGTTGATTCGCCTGTAGCAGGAAGTTGCCGTCTGCCGCAATGCGGCTCGTCACCGTGCGCTGGCTGAAGTTCGACAGTTCAACCTGATCGCCGTTCAAGGCCAGGGTGCGCCCCACCAGTGCGTGACCCACCAGTCCGGGCGCATCCAGCGTTATCCTGCCGAAGTGCATCGGGTTGCCGGCGTTGTCTTCAAGCACGCCGTAGACATTGACCTGACTCCCGCTGCGCAGGATCAAATCGGTGCCCTGTAATCCGGCCAGCGTGGCATTACTCAGCACCAGACTGTCTAATCCCAGTCCGTCCGTTTCGCCCAGACTCACGCCACGGGAGCCAAACTGGAGTGAACCGTTGACGGCCGAAAAATCGCCATTCAGGTTCAGGTCTGTGGTGGAATCCAGTATCAGGCCACCGCCTTGCGCGAGCAGTTCGGCGCCTTTTCCAACCGTCAGACTGGCCGATGGGTTGCCCGGTGTCTGACTGCGACGCGCCTGCAAACCTTTCCGGCTGCTGACCGCGACGACTGCGGCATCGCCCACAATATCCAGATCCTTTGCCGCCGCCAGTGTCGGCCCGATACGGCGCAATGTCGTCTGACCACCTTCACCGATTTGCAAATCGTGCGCAACCAGAATCAGTTCGGGCAAGGCCAGCTCAACACCGTCCTCGACTACCAGCTTTTGCGCGGTCGTCTTTACCTGAAACGCATCGGCGGTATCCGTGCGCAAACCACCCAGCAACAGGCTTTCCGCGCCCAGACGGGACAGCGCATCGGCGGTCAGCTCGATGCCGTTATTTTGCTGTTGTTGTAC
>JALWRY010000378.1:1200-13274 GCA_027080445.1 Thiohalobacter sp.
TTGTTGTACCACGCGCAGGGATTCCGCACTGATATCCACCTGCGCACCCCGGCCGCCGGCGCGATTGCGCAACAGCTCGGCGCCAAGTTTCAATGACCGGCCCGCTTCAACACTAAAACGTCCCGCGTCGGCCATGCGGGTGATAGCATTCGGGAACAGCGTATCCAGGTCCTTTTCGACATATTCCGCACGCTGCCGGACCTGGTGGCCATCCTCGATAGCATAACCTTGCGAGCGGCTTTCGATCATATCGGTTCCCGCCACGCTACGACGACCGGCCAGAATCGGCGCGCCATCCGCGCGACGGGTTTGACGGCCCGCGACAAGATCCCGAGTCCCGGCTACCGGGGTTACCAGGTAACCGCCATACAAGGCATAACGCGCCGGCAGTATGGCGTATTCGCCCGCGGCCAGACCGGCGCCGCCTTCCAGGGACAGGGTATCGCCGACGCGCAGCCCCTGAACTTGCTCCGCCACGGGTGACGCCAGCGGGTCCCAGGGCGCAAAGGCATTGCCAAGTGCGGGAAGGATGGCAAACGATGTATTGCCATCCGTTGTCGCCAGAATATCCCGCGACCCGCCCGGCCCGGGGACAAACTCCCAGGCGCGTGCAATACCGCCTCCACTGACATCGATCTGCGCGCCGTCGGCCAGATCCATGGATGGCGCCAGCAGCCGGACAGAACGCGCGGGGGGCGCATCGGGCAAGCGCATCTCATCGCCCAGCGGGAAGGTCAGATCGGTCTGGAACTGCAACTGGCCAAAAGGCGCCAGCAGGCCTGCGCCCGACACGGACGTCAGGCTACCCGGCAACAGGGCAAGCTGTTTGGACGCCTTGAGTTCAAGCTCGCCAAACGGTGCGCGCAGTACGCCCGCCTGCTCAATCACCGGTGCTTCCAGCCTCAGCAAGCCGCCTGCCGACAATGCCTGCCCGGCCTTGCCGGCGACACGATCAAGACGAATCCGTCCGGCGTCGGTATCCTCGACGCGGATATCGAATCGCGACAGGGTTGTCGGGTAAATCTGTCGGGCGGACAAATACACATCACCCGCCGTGCGCAAGGCGCCTGTCAGGCCCGATATGCGCTGATGCGTGAAGCTGTCACGCATCAACTCCCCGCGCAGACGGATGTCGCCACTGCTGGCGATATCCAGCCCGGTGCGCCCGTCGGCGCCAAACCCCTGCCAGACACTGTGACCGAGTATATCCACCTGTTTGGCCGTCACGGCCAGCACACCGTCACCGGCTGTCGGCTTGAGCGTGATGGCCCGATTCTTTTTATTGTCGATTTCCGATTGGGGGATAGCGCCATCGATAAGCGTATCGAAACGGCTGCCGAGCGCGACATAGGGCGCGGTCAATTGCACCTTCACGCCAAGGTTCGTATACAGTGGCGCATCCAGGACCAGCGCGCGACCGGCCTTCAGATTCATATCCCGGTCAAAGGCGATACTGGCGAGTGAGTCCCGGGTTTGCAAAACGTTAGACAGCTGTTCCGGTCGACTGGCCAGCGCAAGGCTGGTGAACCCACTGTCCAGCAAGCGCTCGGCCGGGACATAGGCATGACCATTGACGCTGTCCGCCAACGCTTCATCTGCCCCCGGCAAATCTCCCTGATACCCGATGAGGTGCAAGATGCGTTGCGTATGCGGGAAACGTTCACTGACAGCGTTGCTCTTGTCATCAGCCAGCGTAGGTTGCTCACGCTGCGAGGGATCAAGCAGCAAACTGAAACGTCCGCCTTCGGCGGTCGGCGAGGCGACCCGCGCATCATAGCGGCCCTGCAACAACCCGGATTCCGCCACCTGCATATCTACGCGACCGGCGCGTCCCGCTACCTGAACCGGCTCAAAACGCTGTGCGCCAAACGGTGAACGCGGTGGCGCCGGCAAATCCAGTGTGGCGGCCACGCCATGGACATCGATCAAAGAGCCCGGCCGCGTGACGATACTGCCGCGCTTTGCCTTAAGATGCACGGCGCCTGCGTCCAGCACCTGGCCAATACGCAAACCCAGATCACTGGGGCGGGCGATATAACGCCCTGACACATCCAGCAGCGCGTGATCGCCCAGCCAGATTTTCCGCTCCGGGCGGTATTTATCACCCCCGGCACTCTCGATCGAGAGTGAAATATCCCCGCCGTTCGCCACAATGCGCCCATCCACCTTCAGCGAGGTCGCACTCCTCAGGGTAATCGCCGCGCCCGGATCAGCCACGATCCCGGCGTTGGTTCCGATATCGATACCGACGTCGCTGGACAACACACTGCTGGATTCCAATGCCAGGTCAGTCGCAGGGCGCTGCCAGTCCGGTAAAAGGGCAATCTGCGCGGGTAACAACTCACCGCTGCGCCGGGTAAACGCTTGCGGCGTCAGTTGCAGGTTGCGCTGGCGAAACCTCAGTTGCGCGCCCGGGGCTATACTGATCCCGTCGCGCGTGGCCTCAAAGTTGTAACTGCCGAAGCTGTCAAACGCCATACGTATCCCCGGCGCAATCTGCTTGCTGTCAAAGCTGAGCCCGTTGGTCTTCAGCTTGAAGTTACCGTTTCTGCCAAAGCCACGCGCGCTGAGGCCGCCATCCAGTTTGAGTTCAGCATCGAAAAGGCCATTCTGCGAGGTAGCAGAAAGTGCGATATCTCCGCCGTCGCCGCCGTGTGTGGCGCCGCCAGCCTCTCGCCAGGCGCCTGCATCGGCGCGTAACTGACTACCTGCAGCCAGACGCAGCGCGCCATTGGAAGACAAGTCGATGGAACCGCCTTTGAGCACCACGGGCGCCAGCTCATCCTCATTGACAAACAGGGGATTATCATTCGTCCATAACCCGCTTACATCGAGGACAACCCCGTCACGCACATCGACCGCGACCTGATCCTGCGGGAGCGCAAGCCCCTCGCCAGCCGTAGCCTGAATCTGCCCACCCGGCGTACGCACGTCGTCATTGAAGACGATTCTGCCGGCATCAAACTTCAAACCAGTGCCGGGCGCCAGGTTCAGCGCACCGCCGTCATCCACACGAATTTCGCCCGGCGCCTCCAGGTGGATTTTGCCAAGCCCGCTGCGATTGAGCATGGCGGCGGAAAGCGTTACCGGAGACAGGGCGTCAATGGAAGCCCCCGCCTCAGGCGTCGGATTCAGGCGCGCGTCCGGCGCCACGATGATCGATGGCAGAATGTCCGTTTCATTCGTCCGTAACAGGACATCGACACGCCCGCCAAACGGCCGTTGATCGAAAGGACGCCGTTGTCCATCTGTCAGCGTTTGCGTGAGCTGACGCTGGTGCAATCCGGCGACCGAACCGGCCTGTATCCGGCTGTTAAAAGCCAGTCGCGGCGCGTCGACCGTCAGCGCGCCTGCATCGCGGCCTTCCACGTAGCCGCTTTCATAGTGCGAAAACGCACTGCGGCCGAAGGACTGTGTCACGCCCCATTTTTTATGGATCTCCTCGTTTACGCCAAACACACCGATATAGTTTCGGTTAGGGTCGGCTTCACTGATATCGACCACTTTGAAGTCATCGGTCACCAGTCGGGTGGTACTGACCTGGTCACCGACATAGTTCACCCGGCCACCGCGGATATTGATGGTGCTGTCCGAACCCGCAACCAGGTCGCCATCAGAGACCAGGCGCACCGTACCGCCCGTGGAAAGCCTTTCCCGCGTCGTGCGCTTGACACTGCCCAATGCACCACTGATATCCAGCAAAGGCGAACCCTTGCGCACGTCGATGCGCAGTGTTTTACCACGCAAGGCGCCATCCCGCTGGCGAGGGGAATCCGCCAGCTCACTGCCACGCGCCTGCACTTCGATGATGTTACTTGCAACGGACAAAACCGTATCGCTTGTACCGCTCACATCAATGTCCGCGCCATCTGCAATATTCAAGGTCACACCGCTATCCGGCGTCCGTTTCTGACCACCCTGACTGACAGGATTGCTGACAGCGCTGACATCGACCCGTCCGGATGGCGCCGTGATACGTGCGTCGGCTTCAAGCGCTACCTGCTTGCCCGTCAGGGTAATTTTTGAGGCCGGCTGCAACTGACTGTCAGGCGCCTGTTCATTGGCGCTGTTTTCATCGAGCAGCACCTCCACCCGGCCGCCGACCGTCAGCGCGCCTGTGCGGGTGGCAATCGGGATTCTCTGACTATCGCTTCCTCCTGTAGCCCCGGCCTTGTCCTGTGCAGCCAACCTGATCGACCCGTTAAGCGTAGCGCTGGTCGTGGCGCGCACCAGGCCCTGCTGGTTAACCGCCAGCCCGAGCAGGGAAATATTGCCGCGTTCGGCGACGATCTTGCCGAGGTTATTGACATCACCGCCGGTGCCTACCTCAACCAGCAGGCCGCGCAGATCCGGGTCCGAGGATGAAGCCAGGTAGACCTTGTCCTGGCTCGCGGCCAGGATGGCCTGCCCGCCCGGGGTGTGAATATTGCCGCGATTGTTGATCTTCGGCGCCAGAATCATGATGCGGCCACCATCCTGCGTATGCAGCCTGGCGCCCTGCTCAATGCTTATCTCGCCCATATCGCCCGCGGCATTGAAAGCGGCCGGATTGCCCGGCGCGTTGATTGCACCGACCAGCCCGACATCCTCAAAGATTTGATCATCGATATCCAGCGTGGATGCGACCAGGGTATTCACATCCACGTTGGCTTTTTCGCCGAACAGGAAACCGTTCTGGTTGATCAGGAAAACCTGGCCGTTTGCGGTGAGATTACCCAGAATACGGCTGGGGTCATGCTGGAAAATACGATTGAGCGCGACCGCGGATGAGGATGGCTGGTTAAAGTCAACACTGTTGCCTTCACCGATATTGAAACTGCGCCAGTTCAACACCGCGGTTGGCGCAGTCTGATCGATTTGCATCTGCTTGCCGTCGATAGTCGGCGCTTTGGCGCCGTCCCAACGATAATTCTTGTCTCCAGCCGGAATGGCAACCGGCAAGTCTGCGCGGGCCTGCACGGGAACAAACAACATGCCGGTCAATGCCATGCCGGTTAACAAGTGAGACAGGTGCGCTGTTATTTTCGCTACCCGTACATGGTCCGTATCGGCCTGATCCGGGCAAAATTGTAATGTTTCGTGACTGGCTGTTTGTGTCATGGTTTTTTCCGGTCTTCCTTCGGGCGCGAGCGTAGCGCGTTAATCTCATACCATGGAATCAGGCTGTTAGAGATTGCCGCGTCACTTCGTTCCTCGCAATGACGAATTAAACAGAGGTTCATTAATCCCACTTTTTCATGTCGTCATGCAAACTTACATAAGGACAGGAAGAAGAGGGCTCTGGAAAGCGGTGCAGGCGGGCCCGCATTGCGCGGGTCCGCCTGGCAACCTGTTGGCAGTATTGCACTACCGATGTCGATGCTACCTTAGAGTTTCTTGAACAGCGGCTGGCAACTGTCGGCATTACCTGCTGCGTTTTCACGCGTCCAGGGCGTGCTTGGGTTGCCCGGTGTAAAGATGGTCGATGCCGTCGCGCTGGGCGAGACAAAACCGGCCGCACCCCAGGGATGCACAAATCCCTTGTCCAGGACATTCACGATCGAAGCATTGATATTCGTCGAGGCTTCAAAGAAATCCTGAATCGCTTTGGCCTTAGTCGCATCCGCCTTGACGCTTCGCAGCGCGCCGGCCACATAATTGCCGACGCGATCCTGGAAGCCGCTGTAGTAGACCTGGCGGTAATCACCCTTGATCGCGTTCGCCAGCGTTGGCGCAACACCGTCAACCTTGACATAGCGGAAGTCCTTGGCCAGGGACATATTCTTCTCGGTGGACTGGTAACCGAAACCGAACGATTTAACACCCGCGGCAACATCAGGCGTGATTTTCGTGGTTGTCAGACCTGTGCCCTTCTCCAGCGCATCCAGACAGCTACCCAGGGTGCCGGAGCTGGAGTTTTCATAAACAAGCGGACCATTACCGAAGAAGCCAGCTCCATTGCCCGGTTGACTCAACATCGGCTGAGCATTCACATAACAGTTAGTGCGGTGATAATGCATCATGTATTCCGCATGCGTACCGGAACCCTGCACACGGCGGCACAGGTGGACGTTGTCCGCCTTGGGGTCGACCGAGGTAAAGGCTGCCGGGACATTCAGCTGCTGGCCGTAGACTGAAATATCAGACCAGTTGTTGTACTTTCCGGCCGTAATACCCCGCACCACGGTAGACGGCAGGGAGGGCATGCAAGCCTCGGTCTCATCACCTACTGTGCAGGTGGCGGGCAGCAGGTTTGCAGCGATCTGGTCCTTCTGCAACTCATTCCGCAGACTGGTAGTGACAATCGGGCCAAAGATCAAACCGGGGCCAACCGTTTCCTTAACCGCGCCGTCGGCGTTGTTAAAATCGCCGGATGCAGGCGCCAGTTGCCCAACAAACTTGCTGGCTTCCACATCAGACGCACCCACATCAGGCGCCTGCAGGACCAGATTGGTCTGCCCGCAGGTGTAGAGGTTATAAACACCACCATTGCCATGTGCCTGGTTCGTGACTAGTGAAGTACAGTTGGTCTTGTTGGCGTCCATGAACTGCAGCTGGACATTCGTGTCATGTACCGGTGTTGTTCCGTTGCCTGAACCACCGACATCCGACTTGTAGAAGGCAATGTTCTGTCCCGCCGCACTACCCATTGTGCTGGCCGCGGTACACTGGACTACCCAGAAACTGCGGTGCTCCACAATCGGCTCAGCCAGCGCCGGGTTGCCATTGCCGGGTACCTGGTCGGCAAAATCGACATAGACATCGATAGGTTTGTTGACCGGGTCACTCTGGTCACAACCGAACTGCACAATATTCTCACGCAGCATATTGGACGGCGCGCTGGCGCCAGACATAAAGATTTCGGTTTGAACGCCGGGCAGAACGGCATGGGCGGAACCGGAGAGCACCAGGGCAATACCGGCTGCCGTGGCGTTGAGTTTAAGCTTACGCATGATGTATTTCCTCTTCATTCACTGAATATATTAAAAGCGGATATCAGGCAGAGCGGCGGCGGGCAACGCCTACCATGCCCATCAGGCCGGAACCGAACAACCAGATTGCCGCAGGGACCGGTACAGCCGATACAGCAGAGGCGGCATTGTAGGAGACCACACCGGTGGCGCTATCAATATTGATCGAGCCGTAGAGTTGTGTAGCCGCACTACCATCCGGGTTATAGAAGTAGCGATACAGTGACAGGCTATTGTCTATCGTGGTGTCCGTAGTCGTATTCCAGCCTAGTGTCAGCCCATTACCATTCCACCCCTGAAAACCGTCTGTCCAATCGCCGACACCGGAATTCACAGGGGTCAGGGAACCATCAGCAGTCAATGTCTTGACCTGGTTTACGCTGAATAGCCAATCTTTCACTCTGCTTGAGTAACCAGAGAATGTATTCATCTGACTGACTGGCGGTGGCGCCAGCGTACTATCCGTGTTCGTCAGAAACAGGCCGAACTGATCGAGAATTGACCCGTTATCCTGGCGAGCACCGGCATCAAAGGAGAAATCCTTCAATGAAGACGATAACGTCAGCAGATTTTTTACGGCTGCTGTCTGTGCAGCATTGGATGTCCAGCTGGTAACGGCGCCACTAACCAGGTCATTGGCGCTCACATTGGTATCAAGCACAATCGTCGCCGGGGTGGGGGTATTAAAGACGACATTAATGAACAGTTCACCATTACCATCTCTGGTTAAATCGCTCAGAATTGCAGCATTAGCGCTGCCGGCAACCAACATGGCTACGCTCGCAGCAACAGCCTTGAGTTTCATAGACATAACATCTCACTCCTCTTATCTTGAGTTTTCTAAAGTTTCATCAAATCTTGCATGTAAAGAAGCCTTGTATGAATCGACTCCCGACTTCCCGCTACAGGACAACCTGGCTGACGTACCGCATCGACCTGATCACCTTGCACGCGAGGCATACTAGGCGTGTTTTATGAACCCGGCATGAATGCCCGTTGAACATTTCATGACTGTTCTGCTGCTCGTGAAACACTGAGGAATAACGTCTGTCATACATATCGATGACAGACGTTTATGCAAAGGTAACGGGAGGCTGTCTTGCTGACTATGACCGGGATGAAGCTGCCACTTGACCCTGCACAATCCTGTCAGAATCCGTAAAACATTCTGAAGTGGGAACGAGTATCGCCCCGTTTAACGCCACCATCATCGCGTAATGGCCAGGCCAGCGAAAAGTCCGCCTCAACCTTTCCCGGCCCCGACAGCCGGAATCCTGCGCCGGCCCCATAAAGAATTGTGCGCGTCGCCTGACCCGGCAAAGGGTCCTGTACACGCAGCCTGGCGCCATCCAGGAAGCTGTACAGCGATAGCTTTCGCAGGAAATGCGAGACATGCGCGGCCAGTGACGGGCTGCGCAACTCCAGCGATCCGCGGATACCATCGTCGCCCAGCGCCTGGGATTCAAAGTAACCACGCACGCTTTCCGCGCCGCCGGCGGTAAATTCTTCATTGCTCACTAACGGGGAATTGGAGAGCTGGCCGTTTAATGCGCCGTGCAAGGTGAAATCATACGGCAAGGCCACATCATGCTCGCCAAATGCCGTGATATAAATAAAGTTCGGTACCGCATTAAAGCGTTTATTTTCGAATTCTTTCGCGTGATTACCTAACCCCCGCAAGCCGAAATGCAAGCCGGCGCCAAAGATGCTCCGCCCGGTTTTTTGCAGCAATGTTCCGCGATAGGATACGCTAAAGCTGACATAGTCAATCGGTGTATTCAGCGCGTCAGTACCGATGGGTTTTAAGCTTTCACTGAAATCCTTATAGTCAATACCCAACGTTGTGCTATGAAAGTACTTTTTCAGGCCGGTCAGCGGGTGAATATAACGCGCACCAAAAATCGTTCCATCGCCCAATACTGTGATATCGCCCGCCGTGGCCACGTCACTCCGCGTCACCACACCATACGCGGCCAGTACATCACTCCGATGTTTCAACGGCATCACATAGGTAAGCGACGCCACTTTCACCTCATCTGTATTTTCCGGCGCCGTCATCAGCATAAGGGAAGCACTGTGACCCTTCTGAAACAGATTGCTGTAGCGAAGTGTTGTGCTTAATCGAGAACGCGTCGTATCGCGGGAATTACGACCCGTCAGTTCCATTTCAGCATGCAGGGGGAATTCATCCCTGACCTTGAGATCGACTTCCACTGTACCCGGAGTACGTCCGGGGCGGAAAACCGGCGTCACGCGACGGTCCGGCGTGAGCGCATTCACCTTGCGAATCTGTTTTTGCAAGGCCGGCAGGTTTGGCGTCACGCCTTTCGTCAAGGCGGGAATTTCCTTGCGTATCGAATCCAGCGAGAAATAGCGTGATCCTGTCACGCGCACGCGCGATATTTTCCCTTCCACGACTTGCAGTCGCACAACTGTGTCCCTGACATCCTGTTCAGGAATATTCACTATGACGGTTGGGTAACCGGCATCCCGGTAAACGGTTTGCAGCGCCTTCCCCGCCTTTTCGATATCCTCTATGGTTCTATTTGACCCCAAAAAAGGATAGACCGTACGCTCAACAAGCTGTTGATCGAGCAGGCTTGCGCCTTCAACACGAAATTCCCACACATCAAAATGCGCCTTTTCTGTAGATGCATTTGCTGAGACAGTTTCCTTGCCTGATGAATGCGAACCCGTTGCAGGCACCGCCTCACCAGCCATACACCACGACGCAAGCAGCACCGCGCATAAAAATAACAAAATTTTCTGACAGGCCCGCATGCTCTTCCAGGTCACAGACATCCCTTATTCGGGAAGCGCATTGTGCATAAGAAACATGACACTTACATGACAGTTATACAGACGTTTTATTTCCGCATGCTCTATTGCACTTCATCGTGCTACATCTATAATCGCCACCCCGAAAACTGGATGGAGTATTTCCATATGAACTTTTTTCAGCTTTTTTCTGCCGCCATATTACTTCCACTCATGTTAAGCCTGCAGGGCTGTAACAGCTTTACCCATGACGACGATTCGAAAGCACTTGTCGTTGACCTGCTTGTCGTTGCAAGAGCACTTGGTTCGGACGTGGAAATACAGAAAAGCATCGATCAAACCCGGTCACAGCTAAATGGCAAGCTTGAGAAGCTTCTCGAAAATCTCAACAAGGAACTCGACAAGGCAAAAAAACAACTTGGCAAAAAGCCCGATAAAAACGCACAGGCGAACTACCGAAAAATGGCCGAACGCGCCAGCACCAGACTCCAGCAATCACGTCAAACAGCAAAACTTCAGTTAAATGAACTACAGGATAAACTGTTATCAGATTTCAGGAAGCGCGTCGGGAAGGTGGCCTCGGAAATTGCCAGTCAACGCGGCGCCACAATGGTTCAGATCACAAACGCCGACCTATTGTGGTTTAAGCCTGAAAGCGATATTACCGATGAGGTTATCGCCAAACTCCGCGCACATACTGACATGCAAAGCAGTAGTCACCACGCTGTCAGCGAACCATCGGACAAGGCGACAAAAGAAGAAGCCAAAAAACTGAATGCACTCGTCGACTCGGTAGAAGACAAGCAATACTGAGTTACAAACAGGCTGTTATCGCCTTTCATTCCAGGGCAACCCTCTCCCCCCGTTCTCCCCCCACTATCTACACCCTTACCATTCGCACGCGTCCTGTCATGCAAACATCATTAGACTGCAACAGAAATGAAACCTGGACGTCATGCCTACGCAATGCTTTTGAAGCATCATTTACGTACAAACACAAACATCCCATCCCAGGAAAACACACCAGGAACAGAAAGGACTTGAAATGGAAAATCAGAAACAGTGCGTATCTGTCCGGCTGAGTCACAGCGATATCAGGAAAATCAAACGCATCGCGCAACGCCTGAATGTCAGCGATTCGGACATCATTCGTTTTGGCATCAAGGCAATGCTTTCAAAGCTGAGGCCGTTGAGCGACAACAATGCCACTGGCAGCCAACTATTACCTGTCTTTCTCGAACACGGAAATGAAGTTGGCCAGTACTTTGACTTTGACGCAGAACGGCTTGAACGCATCATCAATATGGACGTTCTTCCCGAAAATTCTGTCGACCGTATCGATGTCGAGTTACTGGCCATGCATAGCGTATTTCCAAACTATCTGAGAACACGGCTTGAAAAGATCATGAACGAGCCGCTGGATGAAAAAGAACTAATCCCTCGTCTGCGCGAGTACCTGTATGAAAAATATGGTCAGCAACGCAGCTATTAACTGATTTACCAACCCGGAGGAATATTAAAATGAAAGTTCAAAAATGCGATTTGCTTAAAGCAACAGGTATTGCGCTACTCTGCTTCAACAGTGCTTCCGTATCCGCAATAACGCTCACATCCTCAGTACACCATCGTGCCTATTTCGATGATAACTATCCCGATGAAATACTTTCTGACACGAGTGCTGCCGGAAAAATCCACCTGGTTCCTCCTGCGGTGTTGCGTCTTCCTAAAGAAAAAGACATCGAAACGGGTGACACCACAAGCTTTGCGATTTCCACAGCAGAATCCGTCTTTGAGGATGTTAGTATCTTTAGCGGAAGTAAGTTTTTTACCGAGTCATTCAGAATCGATGCCCCTGGCGCCTACCAGGCAATCTTGACCGATTTCATCTTCCCAGACCCGTTGGATAGGATTGGAATCAATATCACCACGGCCACAGAATCATTGGGTATATTGAGGGAACCTGGGGTCTTTACATTCGATGCCAATCCGGGCGACTATTTTGTCAGCTTCTTCGGCAAGGCTCACCGTCTGGGGCAATATGGGATTTCTATTTCCAGGGCCGGTGGTTCTTCGATAGCCAGCAGCCCGGTTCCCCTGCCTGCCGGTGTGTGGCTGTTTGGTTCAGGACTGCTGGGACTGGCTGGTGTGGTTCGCAGGAAAACCGTTAGCTAAACACCGGGGCGGGCTTGCCTGCGAACAGACTTGATTCGCTGGCAAGCCTGCTCCTGATATGCTTTGACCTGTCAAGTATCTGTGCAAAATTATTCGTAGTCCTTGTTTCTATTACAAACATTTGGTTCAGGGCACGAGCAGCATTCAACGACGTTTAATCCCTCTGATATACGC
>JALWRY010000379.1 GCA_027080445.1 Thiohalobacter sp.
GGGTTCATACGATATCGGGTTTCCAGAAAGCTGTAATTGTTTGATCCTGTCAGGAAGCGGGCAGTGTCACGTTGACGCCCAGATCATAGACAAGTTGCCCGCCAAACCATGCCGTGGATAACAGGATCGCCAATACAGCAAGTTCCAGTATCCAGATGCTTCGATTGACGTTCACGTTGTGACTGGCTTTCCGATAAAGCCATAACTCTGACAGGGCGAGTGCGGATAGCAGCACGGCGCTCAACTGACCCAGGGTTTCATGTGTCTCCAGGGAGTCAGCGGGTACGCCGGCGGCGATGGCCTGGTCCAGGGCGATATCACCGAATACGGCGGCAACAATCGCCCCCGCAGCAGCAAGTACAATCAGCGCCACTCCCGTAGTGGATGGACATGAATGTTCAAACAATCCCTGCCCCTTGAAGGCGGCTATGAGTTGTGCGCAAATGGCGACGGGTAGCAATGCCAGCGGAAAGTGCACCAGCATTGGATGGATGTGTGCGATATCAATCATCGGTTTTCTCCCTGAGTTAAAGTGCCTGTGCGGGATAGTGCATCCTGCCGGGTAAAAGCATAACAGTGTGATGCATCGGGGTGAGTGAATCTTGCAAAACGGTAAGAATCAGGTGTTGTATTCCGGTGCCCGGAGTACCCGGTCAGCGCAAAGACTTGCCAGATGGTAAGGGAACGCAGGGTAAATGACCGCGATAATGGCGCTATCGATTGAAAATGGGTGTACCAGGAGGCGAGGCATATGTCCTGTCGAAGCGTAAAAAACGGGCAATGGGGCATAGTGCTGGTGCTGTGCCTGCTACCTTCGCTGGTCGGCGCAACAGCGCCTGCCACGGCCGTTGCGGAAGCCGGGAACTGGCAACCGGTCACGACGGCATTCGCCCGGGTCAGCGCCCGCCAGCAGGCGATACTGGGCCTGCCGTTTGCCGCGCGTATCGTTGGGCTGAACGTGGAGCCCGGCGCCAGGGTGGCGGCAGGTGATGAACTGGCGCGATTCGATGCGCCGCGACTGCGGCAACACCTGGCGGCCTGGCAACAGGCATTGCTGGAAGTTCGACTGGCACAGAAACGCCTGAAGGTGTTGCGGGAAAGCGAGTCCCAGCATGCTATAACCCGGCGCGAACGGGTGGCGGGTGAGCAGGCCGTGGTGCAGGCGCAGGGCAAGTCGCGCATGCACTGGGAGACACTGGCGGCCGATCTGGACCTGCTGCATATCAAGCGTGATGCCAAAACGCTTGAAGCGCGCATCGATAAACAGGGGGTGCCGGCCGTGGCGCGGGCACTTGGACTGTTGCAGGCGCCCTTCGCCGGCCTTGTCACGCAGCGCCGGGTGGCCCTGGGTGAGCAGGTCCAGGCGGGTAGCCCGGTACTCGAACTGGAGGCGCTGGAACAGGTCTACCTGGACGTGGGGGTGCCACAAGCCGCGTTGTCTGTCTGGAAAACAGGTGAAACGCGCTGGCATGCCGGTACCGTACAGGGACCGCTCAAGCCGCTGGATGGCGCCGCGCTCTACGATGCAAACACTGGTCTCTGGCGGTTGCGCTACCAGGCCGATAATCCGGACCGGGTGCTGCGCGACGGCGCCTGGATCGAAGTCGAACATGTTGGGGCACCGGAACCGGTGGTCTGGGTACCGGCGGCCGCTGTGGTGGCGCGAAACGGAAAAACCTGGTGCATTGTCCAGGATGGCGAAAAGTTCAGGTCCGTCGAGGTAGCGGTTGGTCCCGCGGTTGCCGAACGCATCCCGGTGGTTTCGGGACTTGCGGCCGGTGACAAGGTAGTGACCGAAGGCGCCTATGAGCTGCTGTACCGTGATCTCAAAGACCTGATCAAGTTCGTGGACTGATCGGTGACGCTGATGCTTGAACGGCTCCTTCGCCAGCCTGTCGCGGTTATCCTCGGCATGCTGCTGCTCGGCTTCGGTGGCTTTGCCAGCCTTCACAGCTTGCCCGTGGACCTGTTTCCCCCCCTGGACTACCCGCTCATCAATGTCGTCACGCATTACCCGGCCGGTACCGCGGAAGACATGGAACAGCTGATTACCCGGCCCATCGAGAACGCGATGCTGGGGTTGACCAACCTGCGCCGGGTACGCTCCACCTCGGCGCCGGGCTTTTCCCAGGTGACGGTGGAATTCAGCTGGGGCGTGGATGTGTTGCAGGCCCGGCAACTGGTCAACAGCCGGTTGGCGACCGTCGATCTTCCTGCCGGTACCCGGCCGGAACTGGAAAACATCGGTACCTCGCTGGCGATGTTGTCCACCTATACCCTGAGCGGCGGTGACCCGGTGGCGCTACGGGCTTTCGCGCAGTACCGCCTGGCGCCGCGGCTGGCCGCGTTGCCGGGAGTCGCCCGGGTGCAGGTGATGGGCGGTGGGGAACGGGCCTGGTGCATCGACGTGGATCCCCTGGCGCTCAAGCGCCATCACCTGTCTACGCAGGCAATTGCCGATGCCGTCAAGGCCGCCAATATCCTGGACACCGGTGGTTACCTGGAACGTCACGGTCGCGACCTGTTGATCCGCAGCGAGGGGCGGCTGTTACAGCTGGACGACCTGAAGCAGGTCACCGTCGGTTACGGCACAGACAAGCGGCCCGTGCGATTGAGTGATGTTGCCGCCGTGTATGATGGTATTAAACCGCAGCGCTATGTGATCACCAGCAACCGGCTTCCCGCCGTGGCCTTTACCATTCAGAAACAACCCGGCGCCAGTACGCTGGCGGTATCAAAGGCCGTGGACCAGGCGCTGGCGCAACTGCACCTGCCGCCGGATGCACAACGGGACAAGTTCTATGACCAGGCTGAAATCATCGGCCTGGCTTACCGCAACATGCGCAATAACCTGCTCATGGGCGCGCTGCTGGCCATCCTGGCCGTGATCTTTATCCTCGGCCGGAATCGCAGCAGTGTGGTGATTGCGATCACTTTCCCGCTCACCGTACTGGCGACCTTCTGGGTGATGAACGCTCTCGGCCTGGGGCTCAACCTGATGACGCTGGGGGCCTTGACGGTGGCCATCGGCATGGTGGCCGACGACGCCATCGTGGTGCTGGAAAATATCGACCGGCATCGTAACCTGGGCCAGCCACCCGCGCAGGCAGCACTCACCGGTACGCGGGAAATTCTCGGCGCCGATGTGGCCGGCACCCTCACGGTGTTGGCGGCATTTGCGCCGTTGGTGATGGTAGGCGGGCTGGCCGGGCGCCTGTTCCACCCATTCGGGATCAGCTTCAGTATTCTGCTGTTGTTCTCCCTGCTGCTGTCGGTAACGCTGATCCCGCTGGCGGCCGCCCACTGGATGCGGCCACTGGCGGCGCTCAAGGCGCGCAGCGAGGGACCGGGCGCAGCCATCGTGCGGGGTTTCGAGCGTTTTAATCTGTACTGGCTCGATCGCCTGTTGCAGCACCGGGTCAAA
>JALWRY010000380.1 GCA_027080445.1 Thiohalobacter sp.
TCCAGCTCCTGACCGTCATCGAGCCGCGCCGTGGCAAGATCTTCACTGCGCACTTCGCGACGTGAGGCATCAAAGAGCGGGTTATTATTGCGGCGCAACAGGTGTTGTTCGCGGATCCCCGGTTTTTCGTGATTTTCAGAACGCATGCTGTACTCCCCGTGTTCAGGTCGCTACTTTACCTGAAGCCACGGGGAGAAAAAACGTGAGATGCGTAGGGTCTAGATGGTGCACTCGATCTCGCCAAGCCGCTTGGTCAATTTGACGTTCTCGGCATAGTCAACCGGTACGGCAATCAGTGCGGGGCCATCCTGTTTGAACGCCTCTTCCAGTGCAGGCAGCAGTTGGTCGGGGTGTGTGAGCGTTTTACCCCACATACCAAACGATTTTGCCAGCTGCTCCCATTTCGGGTTGCCAAAACCCAGCTCGCAATGACGTCCCTCAAACTGGTTTTGCTGTTTCCATTTAATCAGCCCGTACTCACCGTCTTCCCAGACCATGAACACGACGTTGAGCCTGAGTCGTACAGCGGTTTCGAGATCCTGTACATTCATCATGAAACCGGCATCGCCACAGATGGCCAGTACTTTTTGCTCCGGTCTGGCGATTTTGGCGCCAATCGCACCGGGCAGTGCAAAACCCATGGAACAGAAGCCATTGGAAATCAGGCAGGTGTTGGCCTCAAGGCACTGGTAGTAGCGCGAGATCCACATCTTGTGTGCGCCGACATCGGACAGCAGGTAATCGTCAGGGCCAAGAAACTTGCGTACTTCCCAGAGAATTTTCTGCGGCTTCATGGGGAAAGCGCTATCGTCTTTGTCCAGGGCGAAGTCAGCAAGTATGGTATTGCGCAGCTTCTGCCAGGAATCGATATTCTGCAATGGCAGCTTGCCCGCGTAGTTGCGTTCCAGTTCCATGTTGACCTGCCAGAGTGCATCGGCAATATCTCCGACTACATCAACACTCACCGTGTAATGGTAGTCGATCTCGGCGGGCTGGAAGTCGATATGGATCACTTTCTTGTCCATATCCGCATTCCAGAAGCTCGGGCTGTATTCCACCAGGTCATAGCCGACCGTGATCACCAGGTCGACCTGATCCATGGCATGGTTGATGTGATCCTTGCCCTGCAGGCCCATCGTGAACAGGCAATGCTTGTCATCCATCGGGATGGCGCCCTTGCCCATGAAGGTGTTGACCACCGGAATACCGGTCTTTTCCGCAAGCCGCCGCAGTTGTGATGCCGCGCGTTTACGGATTGCCCCGTTACCGGCCAGGATGACCGGCCGTTTGGCGGCCACGATAGCCTCGACAGCCTGGGTGATCGCCTTGTAGTCCGCGCCGGGCCGTCGCGTTTTCAGTACCGGCATCGGCTGGCAGGTGACTTTTTCCTTGGCCACGTCTTCCGGCAGTTCAATGACTGTGACGCCTGGTTTCTCGGCTTCTGAAAGTTTGAAAGCCTTGCGGATCACCTCGGGAATGGTTCCGCCATCCACAATTGAGTGCGCCCATTTGCTGATCGGCCGCATCATCGCAATGGCGTCCATATTCTGATGGCTTTCCTTGTGCAGGCGTTTGGTAGAACCCTGCCCGATAATCGCGACAACCGGGGCGCGATCCATGTTCGCATCCGCCAGGCCGGTCACCAGGTTGGTGGCGCCGGGCCCCAGCGTCGACAGGCAAACACCGGCCTTACCGGTCAGTCGACCGTAGACATCGGCGATGAACGCGGCGGCCTGCTCGTGCCGGCACAGGACAAATTCGATGTTGCTGTCGAGTAGCGACATCATTAAATCTGCATTTTCCTCACCGGGCACACCGAAAATATGTGTGACACCTTCAGACTCCAGGCACTTTACAAAGGTGTCCGAGGCTTTTCTGGCGACAGACCGTTTCTTCCTGGCGGTCTTGATGGGGGTGGCTTTTGCTTCGGCGTGTGCTTTGCTCATGTCGTACTCCCTGTCATGGTGGACAGTGTATCGGGGGTTAATCAGTCCAGCGAATTTCCTGTGCGGTTTTCGGGCCGACCACGCAGGCCGCCAGTGAACGCGGCATAATGGCGCTGTTACTGGCGACGGGAATTCGCCCGGCCATAATCTCGGCGTATCGCTGTGGGTATACGGGTTTTCGATCCGGTTCGGCAAAACCTTCAGGGAAAACGGGCTGATTGTTACTCAGGTCGTATTTGTCCGTTGCGCCGACGGTGTGCAGAAACTCGTGAGCGATAACGACATTGTTGCGTGAAGCCAGCGCAGGGCTGGCAAAGGCGTTGACGACGCCGATCAGGCCTTTCTGCAGGCCCAGGGAATGCGCCAGTCGCTGGTGGGTTTTCGGGTCGTAATAGACCACGAACATCTGTATATCCGGCTCCGGTCCCTCGAAGGTGTCGTGTGTTGCCGCCCAGTAACGCAGTTTGAGGCTCCACAGCATGATCGACAGCGTACTGGCGTGATGGGGCGGAACGGGCGGGTGTTCACGGACTTCCGGCGCCAGCTGGATCGTTACCGGTTCGGTGATACGGGCGGCGTAGCGATGTCCTTCGCGGGCCAGGAAAGTTTCAATGGCATGATAGGTATCGGGTGTCAGGGTGGAAATATAATGCTCGGTCGCGTCACTGCCGTCGCCATTGATGGGGTAGACGACTACCCACAAGGGTTCATTCCAGTCGGTGGTACGTAAGCGCGTCAGCCAGCTGTTCATGCCGACAAAGAACAACACCAGCAAAAGCAAGGTTATTCGAAACTTTCTGAAAAAGCCGCCCGAGGCCATGAAAGGCTCCCATCCGTGAGGTCATTGTTCCTTAATATATTGGGAGATGGGCAAAAAACTTGAGTCGAGGCGCCGACAGGCGGTAGTCAGGCGCTGGACTGGTTGTCGGTCGAACGCGCGGCGTTCATGTGGATCAATTGTTCAACCATGTCTTCTTCCAGGTCCAGGCCGACTTCATGACCAGGGTTGATGGCGATACCGATACCGCTTCCGATGCGCTGCAGTATCCAGCTGACCTCCGCCAGCAGGCCGCCGTTGTAGCCGGGGATATTCGCAACAAAGGATTTGGCGCGCTCCGGGCTGGTGAACAGGATCAGCACCGTGGCGCCATCCTCGGTTTCCAGTGTCAGGGGCTTGGCGCGGGTGGATTTCTGAAAGCCCTGGATTTCCTCTTTTTCGTCTTCTACCGGCATGAATAACTGTTCATCCAGCAGGGTTTGCATGAACGCCTTTCCGTCAAGACGGCCTTCCTGGAGAGAGACAAGGCGGGTTTCCAGCTCGTTATGGGGGGTGAAGGTTTCAGTCATGGTGGGGAGTTTGCCTGTAATCAGGTCGTAAATAAACCTCAAAGAATCTCTGATTAATTTATCCTAAGCCTCGATCACACCCAGCCGGATGGCAAGCCGGGT
>JALWRY010000381.1 GCA_027080445.1 Thiohalobacter sp.
CTAATCGCCATTTCCGGCCTGTTTGTCGGCATGGTGCTGGCGTTACAAGGCTACAATACACTGGTCGATTTCGGCGCCGAGGAGTCGCTGGGCGTGGTGGTGGCGCTGTCGATCGTGCGCGAACTGGGCCCGGTGGTCACGGCTTTGCTGTATGCGGGGCGCGCCGGCTCGGCGCTGACGGCGGAAATCGGCCTGATGAAAGCCACGGAACAGTTGTCCGGTATGGAAATGATGGCGGTCGATCCCATTCACCGGGTGATTGCACCGCGCTTTTTGGCCGGTTTTATTTCCATGCCCTTGCTGGCGGCGGTGTTTGCCGCGGTCGGTATCTGGGGCGGGTATTTCGTCGGCGTGGGTTTGCTGGGTGTGGACCAGGGCGCTTACTGGGCGCAAATGCAGGCCAAGGTGGATCTGTATGAAGACGTCTTCAATGGCGTCATCAAGAGTGTCGTATTCGGCATAGTCACCACCTGGATTGCCGTGTTCGAGGGCTACGACGCCATCCCGACCTCGGAAGGCGTCAGCCGCGCCACAACGCGCACCGTAGTGCATTCCGCCTTCGCTGTGCTGGGACTCGATTTTGTATTAACCGCTTTGATGTTCGGAGGCAGCTGAGCATGAAACAAACCAGAACAACAGAAATGCTGGTGGGTGTATTTGTCGCGGCCGGTATCGCGGCCTTGTTTGTACTGGCGATGCAGGTCAGCAACCTCAGCAGTTTTCAGGAAAACGGCACCTACACATTGACCGCGCGCTTCGACAATATTGGCGGTCTCAAGGTCCGTTCTCCGGTGAAGGCCAGTGGCGTGGTGGTGGGCCGGGTGTCGAGCGTCGATTTTGATAATGAGCGACAGGACGCCGTGGTGACCCTGCGGATTAACGAGCGCTATAACCGTTTCAGTGACGATACCTCGGCCAGTATCTACACCGCCGGCCTGCTCGGTGAACAGTACATCAGCCTGGAGTCCGGGGGTTCGGAGGAGTACCTGGCAGACGGCTCGGAGATTGACGAGGGTCTGACCCAGTCGGCGGTCATACTGGAGAAGCTCATTGGCAAGCTGGTCATGGACAAGGCGAGCGGGAACTAGGCATGCCTGAGCCCAGTGCATCGATACAGCCGGGGCGCGACGGGCGGCTGGAAATTCACGGTGAGTTGAGTTTTGCCTCGGTACCGGCGCTGTGGCATGAGTGCCGCGCACAGTGTGCCGCGGGGAACGCCATCGATATCGATCTTGGCCAGGTCCGGCGCTCCGACAGCGCCGGCCTGGCCTTGCTGGTGGAATGGTTGCGCGAGACACAGCGCAGAGGCGCCAGCTTGCGGTTTTTCAATATGCCGGCGCAAATGCTGGAAATGGCGCGCGCCAGCGGGCTTGAGCAGATACTGCCGCTGCACCGGGACTGAAAATCCGAAGATTCCCCCAAAGGGGACAGATTTATTCAAAGGGGACAGATTTATTTGGACGACCTGTCATACCAGGTTGCCAAATAAATCTGTCCCCTTTGAATCTCGCGGGGGAGAGGTGCCGCCTGACTTATAGTATGATCCGCCTTCTGACCTGAACCACGAGCGGAATCATGCAAGCAGACGAACTGAAAAAAATCATCGAGGCCGGTATTCCCTCTGCACAGGTGACGGTGCAGGGCGATGGCGATCATTTCGAGGCGACTATCGTCAGCCCCGACTTCGAGGGCAGGAACAAGGTGCAACAGCACCAGATGGTCTACGCTGCGCTGGGTGACCTGATGCAGGGCGCGGTACACGCCCTGTCGTTCCGTACTTTTACACCGGAGGACTGGAGCAAACAGCTCTGAACCGACCCATGTCCGATACGTTGACCATTGCCCTGTCCAAGGGGCGCATCTTCAAGGAAACCCTGCCGCTGCTGGCGCACGCCGGTATCGAGCCGGTGGATGACCCGGAAACCAGCCGCAAGCTGATCCTGGATACCAACCAGGCTGACGTAAAGCTGGTGATTATCCGCGCCTCGGATGTGCCGACCTATGTCCAGTACGGCGCCGCCGACCTGGGCGTGGCGGGCAAGGATGTGTTGATGGAACACGGTGGCGCGGGCCTGTATGAACCGCTGGACCTGCGTATTGCGCGTTGCCGCCTGATGGTGGCCGGGCGTGAGGCCTGGACGCCGCAGACGCGCCGGCTGCGTATTGCCAGCAAGTACGTCAACAGTGCGCGTCACTACTTTGCCGAACAGGGGCAGCAGGTGGAAATTATCAAGCTGTACGGCTCCATGGAGCTGGCGCCGCTGGTCGGCCTGTCGGACCTGATTGTCGACGTGGTGGACACCGGCAACACGCTCAAGGCCAATGGCCTGAAACCCCTGGATCACATTGCGGATATCAGTTCCCGGCTGGTGGTGAACAAGGCTTCCATGAAGCGCAAGCACGCGCGCGTGCAGGCATTCATCGACCGTGTTGCCGAAGCGGTGGAACGGCAGCAGGCGGCCTGAGCATGGTGGATATCACCCGACTCGACAGCCGCGACAGCGATTTCTACGCCGCGCTCGACAAGGTGCTGGCCTGGGATGCCTCGTCCGACGAAGCCGTGGAGAAAACCGTGCGCGGTATTATCGCCGCCATCCGTCATCGCGGCGATGCGGCGCTGCTGGAATACACGGCGCAATTCGACCGCGTCGAGGTCGCCCGCGCGGCGGAGCTGGAGATTCCCCCGGCGCGCCTGCAACAGGCGCTGAACGCCATCCCGACGGACCAGCGTGAGGCGCTGGAATGCGCCGCGTCACGCGTGCGCGCCTACGCGGAACAGCAGAAAATGGCCTCCTGGTCCTACACCGAAGACGATGGCACGGTGCTCGGGCAGCAGGTGGCGCCGCTGGATCGCGCCGGCCTGTACGTGCCGGGCGGCAAGGCTGCCTATCCTTCCTCGGTGTTGATGAACGCGGTGCCTGCCAAGGTGGCCGGGGTGGACGAACTGATTATGGTCGTGCCAACGCCGGACGGCGTGGTCAACGAACTGGTGCTCGCGGCGGCGGCTGTCGCCGGTGTCGACCGGGTGTTTGCCATTGGCGGCGCGCAGGCGATTGCGGCGCTGGCCTATGGCACGGAAACCATTCCGCGCGTCGACAAGATTGTTGGCCCGGGCAATATCTACGTGGCGACTGCCAAGGGCATGGTGTTTGGCCAGGTCGGTATCGATATGATTGCCGGGCCTTCGGAAATCCTGGTGGTGTGCGATGGCGATACCCGCCCGGACTGGATTGCCATGGACCTGTTCTCGCAGGCTGAGCACGACGAGGATGCGCAGGCGATCCTGGTCAGCCCGGATGGTGATTTCCTCGATCGCGTGGCCGACAGTATCGAAAAATTATTGCCCAACATGCAGCGGGCATCGATTATCCGCCAGTCCCTGCAGGGC
>JALWRY010000382.1 GCA_027080445.1 Thiohalobacter sp.
GGATCCTGCGGAGAAAGTGGCATTAACAGCACAGGTATTCAGCGCCTGGCTGGCCGGTGACTTGCACCTGGAATCCGCTACGAAGCCCCTGCCGTTTCGGGATGCCGGCCGTCCTGCCCGACCGGCGCTGGTGCCACCGCGCAAACTGCCGCGACGCAGTCTGGCCAGCCGGGAAGGACGCGTGGCCCTGTTGCATGCGATTGCGCATATCGAATTCAATGCCATCAACCTGGCGTGGGATGCGGTGTACCGTTTCCGGGGACTGCCGCCGGCTTACTACCGTGACTGGGTACGGGTTGCCGCCGAAGAAGCGTATCACTACCGGCTGCTGGCCGAGCGACTTGCTGAACTGGGGTCGGCTTACGGTGAGCTGGATGCGCACGATGGCCTGTGGGCGGCGGCGGCGCGAACCGCACATGACCCCCTGGTGCGCATGGCGCTGGTGCCGCGTGTGCTGGAGGCGCGTGGTCTGGACGTGACGCCGGGGATGATTGAGCGCCTGCGGCAAGTTGGTGATAATGCATCTATCGCCCTGCTGGATATTATCCTGCGTGATGAAATCGGCCACGTGGAGATCGGTACGCGCTGGTTTCACTATTTGTGTGCACAACGCCGGCTCGAACCCGAGCAGACCTTCGTGTCATTGCTCGAGGAATATATGCGGGGGCAGGTACGGCCGCCATTCCATTACGAAGCGCGTCGTCGGGCAGGTTTCAGTCACAGTGAAATGCATCGTCTTGAAGCGATGGCGAAAAAGGACAGGCAAGTCAAATGAGTCGAATTCTGTTACTACTGACCGGGTTGTTGTACAACGCCCTGCCGCTGATGGCGGAAACCCGCGCTACCGTCCTCTGGTATCTCGAACAGGAAGCCGGCAACGAGCCCTGGAAAGTGCGCTATATTATTACCGATCGCTACCTGCGTTCTGACCAGGGTGATGACAGTGTGGATTTTGTCTTGCTGGACCGGCGCAAGAAGCTGATCTACAACGTCGTCGAGGAGAGCCGGACCATTCTCGATATTGATGGTAAAGGCGAAATCGACAAGCGGCCCGGTGACCTCGCTATCGAAGTACGTCGCAGTCATGATAGCAAGGCGCCCACACTGGAGGGCAGGGACCCGGTGACGCTGGAACTTCGCGCCGGCGGTACAGTCTGTAACTCCAGTGTGGTGGTGGAAGGGATACTGAATGATGCGCGCAAGGCCTTTGAAGCATTCGCGGATGTGCTCGCCGTCCAGCAGCAACGGTCGCAAGGCAATACCCCGGCAGAATATGTCACCCCCTGTTTCCAGGCGCGTTACCTGTATGCGGCGGATTTCGATGTCGCTGTCGGACTGCCTGTGCTGACCTGGCGACCGGATGGCGCGCGACGCCAGTTGCTCCGTTACCAGCGCGATGTACCGGTCGATGAGGCGTTGTTTCAACTTCCTGAAGGTTACGAGCATTACCAGCCCCTGGCGCCCTGACGGTGTATTCCTGTATCAGATCAAGAATATCCGGGCCACCGCCGACATGACAATAAACGGGACGGGAAACAAGCGGGATGACCTCAGAACAACAGGATCAGTCTGTGCCGCCAGAGGACGATGACGGCCGCTACGAGGCACTGGCCCGGATTGTCCCGGTAGGCATCTACCGGACTGACCCGTCCGGCAACTGTATTTTCGTCAATCAGCGCTGGTGCGATGCGGCCGGGCTCACTGCCGAACAGGCTATGGGGACCGGCTGGGCAAAAGCCCTGCACCCGGACGATCGCGAGCGCGTCTTTTCCGAGTGGCAAAACGCGGCTGAGTCACAGCGTACCTTTCATACCATCTGCCGTTTCCTCCATGCAGATGGCAAGGTGGTGTGGATACAGGCGGATGCCACGCTTGAGCCGGACGGGCAGGGTTATGTGGGAACGGTTACCGATATCAGTTCCCAGAAATTGACGGAATCCGCCGTGCAACATATCGCGGCAGGTGTGGCGGCGGAAGTGGGAGACAGTTTCTTCCAGACCCTGCTGGCCAAACTGGCCGAACTTTTTGACAGCGCCTATGCCTTTATCGGGCTGCTGGACCCCAATGATTTGAGTTATGTCGAGACCTATGCGGCATTTGCCCACGGGACTGTCGTGGACAATTTCCGCTATTTCCTGCCGGGTACGCCCTGCGAGAATGTCGTTGGGCAGCATACCTGCTGGCACCCCAGCGGAGTGGCGCAGGAGTTTCCCGATGACCAGCTGCTGGGTGAAATGGGCGTTGAGAGTTATATCGGCAGCCCGATGTACACAGTTCAGGGCGATCCGCTGGGCTTGCTTGTTGTGCTTGATACCAAACCGATGAGGAAGGTGGATGAATTGCAGCCGGTGCTGGAGATCTTTGCCGCGCGTGCGAGTGCAGAACTCGAACGTATGCGGGCCAACCGGGCACTTGCGCAGTCTGTTTCAGAGTGGAACCAGGCGCTGGACCATTTCAGTGACGGTGTATCGCTGATAGATCTCGAAGGACGTTTTATCCGTGGCAACAAGGCATTTTACGAAGAAACGGGACTTTCCCCCGAAGCTATCACGGGTCGTGATGTGACCCGGCTCATGCACCCGGATGGTGATGTATCGGGCTGCATGGTATGCAAGGCGCGGCTGGCGCAGCAGGATGCGTTAATTACGATGGAAGGTGACGACCCGTACAATCCGTTTGATTACCCGGTTGAGGTTGCCGTCAAGGTGATCCGTGATGCTGAGGGAAAGGCGCAGAGCATTATGATTGTGGATCATGACCTGAGACGGCAGCGTGCGGTGGAAGATGAACTGCGTGCGCACCGCGATCACCTGGAAGAGCTGGTCTCTGAACGGACCCGTGAACTGGAAGTGGCCAACAAGGAGCTGGAGTCTTTTGCCTATTCCGTCTCGCATGACTTGCGTGCCCCGTTACGCGCAATCGACGGGTTTTCACAGGCGCTGCAGGAAGACTATGGAGAGAGCCTGGATGATATGGCCAGCCGCCATCTTGATCGTGTGAGGGCGGCCAGTCAGCGTATGGGTGCGTTGATTGATGATATTCTGAAATTATCACGTGTGACCCGTGTCAGTATGTCGGATGACAGTGTGGATCTCAGCGCGCTTGCTGCGACGGTTGTGGGTCGCCTGCGCGAACTTGACGCTGACCGTCGGGTCGAGGTCCGGATTGAGTCGGGACTACACGCGCAGGGCGACGCGGCGTTGCTGGAAGTGGTGCTGGAAAACCTGATCGGGAATGCCTGGAAATACACTAGCCATGAAACTGATGCCAGGATTGAATTCGGCGTTTTCGGTGAGCCGGGCAAGCCGGTTTATTATGTCCGTGACAATGGCGTTGGCTTTGATATGCGCTACGTCGACAAGCTGTTCGGTAT
>JALWRY010000383.1 GCA_027080445.1 Thiohalobacter sp.
AAGCACCCGGTTGACCTGGAGCGACTATAAATTCAAGACCGGTCTGACGGAACGTGATTTCGACCGCAGCAGCCTGAAGCGTATCAGGTAGCCTCGGCGGCCGCGCGTTCCTGCCGCTTCAGGTACGCCTCACGGGCGATCTGCACGTCGTCGAGGAACCACGGCAGTTCATCCAGCGTCAGCGCCTGTGGCCCGTCGACCAGTGCGCTGGCAGGGTCGGGATGGAAGTCCACCAGTATCATGTTGGCGCCGGCGACTACGCCCTGTGCGGCGACGTGCATGGTATCCAGTATGCCGTCCGGCGCCTTGTCCCGGGAACCCACCGAGTGCGAGGGGTCGACACTGACCGGCATGCGCGTCAGGCGTTTCACCACAGGCACATGGGCGAAGTCGACAAAGTTGCGGTGCGGGTCGCCCATGTTGCTTTTCATGCCGCGCAGGCAGAAGACCACGTTGCGGTTGCCTTCACTGGCCAGGTATTCCGCCGCGTTCAGCGACTCTTCCAGGGTGATGCCGAAACCCCGCTTGAGCAGTACCGGGAAACGGTGTTGACGTCCGACGGATTTCAGTAATTCGAAGTTTTGCGTGTTGCGCGTGCCGATCTGTAGCATGACGCCGGTCGGGTTGCCGGTCTGCTCCAGCGCTTCAGTAATCTCGTCAACGTGATCTTCATGGGTGATTTCCATGGCGATCACCTTGATGCCGTACTTGCCGGCCAGCTCGAACACATACGGCAGACAGCTCTTGCCGTGGCCCTGGAAAGAATAGGGACTGGTGCGCGGCTTGTAGGCGCCCATGCGCGTACATACCTGGCCGTTTTCCTGCAGGGCTTTCATCATGGCCTCGACATGTTCCCGTGTGTTGACGGCGCACAGGCCGGCGAATACGTGCAGGGTATCCTGGCCAAAGCGTACGCCGTTGTAGTCGAACCAGGTCGGACGCCGGTCGTCCTTGTGGCGTCCCAGCACGCGGTATTCTTCAGAGACCCGCACTACGCGTTCGACGCCGGGCAGATTCTGCATCTCTTCGAGCGTCAGCGCGGCTGTATCGCCGACCAGGTAGACTTCGGTGAGCAATTGTTGCGTACCGGTCTCCTGGTGAATGCGATGGCGGATATTGGGCAGCTTTTCCAGGAAGGCGGTCAGGGCAAGGAAGGCCTCGCTGTCAGTGGTCGTATCCGGTTTGAGAATAAGGATCATGGCGGTTCCTGTGGGTTCAGTCCCTGAAGCGGCGCATCAGGTCATCGTAGTGGTCAATGCGGCGGTCGCGCAGGAACGGCCAGATACGGCGTACCTGTTCGCGGCGCGCCAGGTCGATATTGGCGATCAGCAGCGTAGTATCCCGGGCTGAGGCCCGCGCCAGCACTTCCCCCTGCGGGCCGGCGACAAAACTGTTGCCCCAGAAGTGAATGCCGGGTGTGCGGCCTTCCGGGTCCGGTTCGTGGCCTGTACGGTTACAGACCACGACGGGGATACCGTTGCTGACGGCGTGTGCACGTTGCACGGTGATCCAGGCATCGAGTTGCCGTTGTTGTTCTGCCTCATCATCGGCGCTGTCCCAGCCGATGGCGGTGGGGTAGAGCAGCAGGTCGGCGCCGCCCAGCGTCATCAGGCGCGCGGCTTCCGGGTACCACTGGTCCCAGCATACCAGAACCCCGAGTTTTCCCACGCGGGTATCGACGGGGTGAAAGCCCAGGTCACCCGGCGTGAAATAGAATTTCTCGTGGTAACCGGGATCATCGGGGATGTGCATCTTGCGGTACCGGCCGGCGAGGGTCCCGTCGCTGTCGAGTACTACGGCGGTGTTGTGGTACAGCCCGGCGGCGCGGCGTTCAAACAGCGAGGCGACAATTACCAGTCCCAGTTTACGGGCGCATTCGGCAAGGTATTCCGTGCTTGCGCCGGGAATTGATTCGGCGAGATCAAAGTTGTCCGGGTTTTCGCGCTGGCAGAAATACCGGTGGTTGTGCAATTCCTGTAACAGCACCAGTTGTACGCCGGCGCCAGCAGCCTTTTCCAGCTGTGTGTCGATATGACGGAGATTGTCGGTGCGGTCGGCCGTACAGGCCATTTGCACGGCGGCGACCCTGAGTGTTGTTGGATTCATTGCCTGCCATTATCCGGGGTTTGTACGCCGAAACTCAACACCGGCGGGGAATTGCATCGTGACACAATGCAAGCTGCCAAACTGCTGGATGAGCGGCAGGCAGGGGATTTGTACCAGTTCACGGTCGGGGAAACATTGTTGTAGCTGCGCGGCGGCCTGTGCGTCCCGGGGGTCTTCATACGCGGGCATCAGTACGGCGTCGTTAATCAGGAGAAAATTGGCATAGCTCGCGGGCAGCCGCACACCGGCGTCATTGTATTGGGACGAGGGCCAGGGCAGCGGGGTCAGGCGGTAAGGTTTTCCGCTGGCCGTACGCAGTGCCTGTAACTCCGTTTCCATCGCCTGCAGCGAGGCAAAGGCCGGGTAGCCGGGTTTGTCGCATTGCTGGTAGACGATATGTTCCGGGGTGACGAAACGCGCCAGCATGTCGATGTGCCCATCGGTATCGTCACCTTCCAGCGCAGCGTTTTCCAGCCACAGGACTCGTTTCGCGCCCAGCAAGCTGTGCAGGCATTGCTCAAGCGAGTCTGCCTTGACGCGGGGATTCCGTCCGGGGTGAAGCAGGCAGCGCCGGGTCGTTAGTAGTGTGCCGGCGCCATCGCTGTCGATGCTGCCGCCTTCCAGCACCATATCGACCGCCTTGACGGCGGTTTGTCCAAACACACCGGCCCTGGCCAGGTGACGGGTGATAGCGTTGTCGCGTTCGGCAGGGTATTTGCCACCCCAGCCGTTGAAACGGAAGTCCAGCAGTTCGGGCCGCCCGTTGCGCAGGCGGGTGAGTGGACCGTGATCCCTGGCCCAGCTGTCGTCAGAGGGGACGATAGTTGTGATCAGCCGCTGTTCGGGGATACCTTGCTGGTTCAGGTGGCTACGGATACGCGCGAGGGTTTGCTCATCGGAACCGTTAACAAGCAGGGATTCCCGCCGTGCGATTTCCGTGGCAATGCGTAGAAAGACGGGTTCTACGCGGGGTAGCAAATTACGCCAGTCGCTGTCGGCGTGCGGCCAGGTAAGCATGACCCCCGCCTGGGGTTCCCACTCGGCGGGCAGTCGGATGTCAGAGGAGGTCATGCCGGCAGATTGTACCGGTGCGGTGGAGAAAAGCTAAGCTGCCGATGAGTTCGTCATCCTATGCTTGAAACAGCTCGCTGAGGATAGGATATTCGCAGGGAGCCAGGAGAAAGGGTTGAGGCCGTCATCGTCATGAGTCGTTGGAGGCTGTTCGCAATGTGGGCCGCCTTTCTCTG
>JALWRY010000384.1 GCA_027080445.1 Thiohalobacter sp.
GGGTGATGAAAGTCACCGTACCCTGGACCTCCTGCTTGCCAAGGGTCGGGCCTCCGATCGCCGCAACTGGCTTGAGAAAAACGGCAATCTTGCCGATATATAGTTCGAGCCAGTCAGTTGTTTTTCTGACTTCTCTTAACTCCATGAAATTACAAGTAGATTAGGGTTTGCCCGGGTCTTTCTCGACGCGGGCCTGCGGGAGAGACATGGGCGAGATTATCGTCAAACACTTCAAGCGCGCT
Source organism: Thiohalobacter sp. (assembly GCA_027080445.1). Classification (GTDB taxonomy): domain Bacteria; phylum Pseudomonadota; class Gammaproteobacteria; order DSM-19610; family DSM-19610; genus Thiogranum. The sequence continues at coordinate 243 of JALWRY010000384.1, forward strand.
GATGCGTCAGCCGTCAGCAAGGAACTGGTAACCGAGATCGTGGTGGAAGGCTCGGATACCGGGCAATTCCTCAAGCGTATCGAAGAAACCCGTCTTACCCGCCCCTGTTTCCAGACCATCGACATGCGCGGCCGGGTGGCGGGCGAGTGCCGGCGCTATGCGTTCAACGACCGCGTACACTATCTCGACGATATTTCTTTCCAGATGTTTGAACGCGGCCTGCGTGAGAACAATGGTGTGTATACCGTGGGTACGTTTGAAGCGATCGTCAGTGGCGCGCATACCCTCCAGGCCCAGGTCAATGCGCGTGAGGAAGCGGAGCAACGCCGGCAGGAAATCGAGCGGCGTCGACTGGAGCGGACACGCGATGCCGTGCGCGAACGCGCCCGGGTTGACGGCGTCGAAGATGAGACTGATGTGCATCCCGAAGTGGCGGAAAACCCGGACCTGCTACCGCTCGGTTACTTTCGCAAGCGTTCCCACCCGCGTTTGCAGTACGCCTGCAAGGTCGTGTTGCTGCGTGGCAATATCAAGAGTCACTGCATTACCCGAGATCTTTCCGTGTGTGGGCTCCAGGTTCGGATCAAGGGGCTGACGACCTTTCGCGAAGGGCAGGATGTTTTTGTCTCGTTTACCGGCTTGCAGGACAAGGCCAACGGGATATCGCTTGATAATATTGCATACAGGATTGTGCGTATCCAGGATCGTGGCACCGAGAGTGCACTGTTTTTGCGACGCAAAGACCTTGAGAGCCCGGCAGGTTTCTCTGATTTTGTCACGGGCTTTGTTGAGGAAAACCAGCGCCGCTACAAACTGGACGTTGAGGATGAGTGCCAGTCGGCCTTGAGCTGGTATTACGAACGCTGTCATGCACAGAGCGTTACCCAGTTGCCGGTATTTGTCGAAAAGACCGAAGCCGGTGAGCTGCGTGTGCAGGCCGTTGCCATGAGTGAGGGCAACACGCACCTGGCGCGTTTTTTTGTGACGGCGGTCGATAACTATGATTTCAGCCCCCTGTGCCTGCCGGCAAGGTTGGCACACCTGGCAGACGAGGGCGAGTTCGTGCTGGCAATGTACCGTCACAAGGGGGAGGGTGACGAATGCATGCGGCTTCACTCGGCGGCCGATTTTGAATTTTCCTCCATGGACGATTTTCTCCGCTTTGTGCGTTATGCCGCCAGCCAGCCGGAATACAGTGTCGTCACCGTGCGTGCCGGCAGTCTGCCGATATGCCCGGCATCGGACAAGAAAATCGACGAGGTTTCACAACGCCTGCAATACAAGTCAGAGGCGCAGATGAAATTGTTGCGTGAACAGCTGGAGCGGCTGTCATTTGTAGCCTATGTGGTGGATATCTCGAACCGGTACGCCGGAGCAGAACAGGCGGATGATTCCATTGACGGCCTGTCGGCCTGGGTTGGCGCCGAACGCCGTAAACTGGTTGACGGCTCGGTGGAGCAGGCGCTGGATATTCCACGCGAACAGCTCAAGGCCGAACTGGTGCGTTTTGGTTATGCCGAGCGGCGCCGCGAGGACCGCTACCTTGCCGAGACACGGGTCGATGTCAAGATCGGGGGTAAAAGTCTTGAAGGGATGTCGAAGGATATCTCCACCCGTGGCATCCGTATACAGCTGATGGAACGGATGACGGTCAAGCCGGGGACGCCGGTAAAAGTCGGCCTGGTTTCCCTGCAACAGAAGAAGTCCACCACTAACCTGATGGATATTCCCTACCTTGTGGTGAATTCCCTGAACAGGGATGAGGGGACGGTGCTGATGCTGGAACGGGTACTGGGGAGCGCCAAGGAAGGACTCAAGGAGTTTTTTGTCGAGTTGATCACCAAGAACCAGCACAAGCTGGGTGTGGATACCGGCGATATCTGGAGCGCGACCACATCCCGGTTATATGAATCCCTGCTGGCAGCCAATACACCGACGATACCTTTCTTCATCGGGCGCAATGCGGAAGGTGGGGCGCACCTGCAGTTTGTCGGTGTACCGGAAGGCGGCAACAGCCTGCTGGATTTCTTTGCCACGGCAAGCGGGCATGACTTCCGCTGCCTCAATGACCGTCGTGTGGTCACTGCCCTGTATGATGCCGTGCAGATCCTGATGCGTCAGCAGAAAGCCTCGCAGGAACCGCCGGCGCCTTTCGAAATGGAGCTGTATCTTTACCGGGAACTTGACGAGGAAACCGGTGAAACCTTTATTTACGCAGCCACCGAACTGGATTTTTCCAGTGATGCGGGCCGCGAGGCCTACCTGCAGAAACTGGCGGAAAAACCCGAGTGGCGTTGTCTGAAAATCATTACCACCTTTGTGCATACGCTGGACGAGAAATCGCTGGACAAACTGGTGGCGTCCGTGCGCGAGCAGTCGAAACATCGCGCCATCAAGCTCTCGGATCTTGCCCACTCCGTGGTAGGTTGTGGCGAGCTGGTCGATGTCACCCGTCAATGGTCGTCGTTACGCGGTAGATAATTAAACACCTGCGCCGGTACAATAGCCCGATCCCGATCAGATGATGGAACCGGCATGTCCACAGAGCTTACCGTCGAAGGCACCGAAACGCTGCCCCTGCATACCTTTACCGAGAAAGCGTACCTGGACTATTCCATGTACGTCATCCTGGACCGTGCCCTGCCGCATATCGGCGATGGCCTGAAACCGGTACAACGGCGTATTGTCTACGCCATGTCAGAGCTCGGGCTGTCGGCACGCGCCAAGTTCAAAAAATCGGCACGTACCGTGGGTGATGTACTGGGCAAGTTCCACCCGCACGGCGATTCCGCCTGTTACGAGGCCATGGTGCACATGGCACAGCCGTTTGCATTCCGCTACCCGCTGGTTGACGGCCAGGGGAACTGGGGGGCGCAGGATGATCCCAAATCCTTTGCAGCGATGCGCTATACCGAGGCGCGCCTGTCGGCGTTTGCGGAAATCCTGCTGGCGGAACTGGGAGAAGGCACCGTCGACTGGACGGCGAATTTTGACGGTACCCTGCAGGAGCCCATCCTGTTGCCTGCGCGCCTGCCGGTGGTGCTGCTCAATGGCGCCGCCGGTATCGCTGTCGGCATGGCCACGGATATTCCCCCGCATAACCTGCGC
>JALWRY010000385.1 GCA_027080445.1 Thiohalobacter sp.
GTCGATTGTCGCGCTACCATTGGTGAAGTCGGTAACTCCGAGCACAACCTGCGTTCACTGGGCAAGGCGGGCGCCACCCGCTGGCGCGGTGTGCGTCCGACCGTTCGTGGTGTTGCTATGAACCCGGTCGATCACCCGCACGGTGGTGGTGAAGGCCGTACTTCCGGTGGCCGTCATCCGGTAAGCCCCTGGGGCATGCCGACCAAGGGTTACAAGACCCGTAAAAACAAGCGCACGGACAATATGATTGTTCGTCGCCGCAATCAGAAGTAACGACAGAGGTTAAAGACAGTGCCGCGTTCCGTAAAAAAAGGACCCTTCATTGATCTTCATCTGATGAAGAAAGTTGATGAAGCCGTGAGCAGCAACAGCCGCAAGCCGATCAAGACCTGGTCGCGCCGTTCCATGGTGTTGCCCGATATGGTTGGCCTGACCATTGCTGTACACAACGGTCGCCAGCACGTGCCGATTCTGATCAACGAGAACATGGTTGGTCATAAATTGGGTGAGTTCGCTGTCACGCGTACCTTCAGGGGTCACGCGGCGGACAAGAAATCCAGATAAGGGTAAAGAGTATGCAAGCGTCTGCAAAACTGAGTCACGCACGCATTTCTGCGCAGAAGGCCCGACTGGTTGCTGACCAGGTTCGCGGTCTGCCTGTCGAGAAAGCGCTTGAAGTGCTGACTTTCAGTAACAAGAAAGCGGCCCACATGGTACGTAAGGTGCTCGAATCGGCCATTGCCAATGCCGAGCACAACGAAGGTGCTGACGTGGACGAACTGAAGATTTCCGAGATTTGTGTGAATGAGGGGCGCACCCTCAAACGCTGGAACGCACGCGCCAAGGGCCGCGCCAACCAGATACTGAAGCGCACGAGTCATATCCAGATTACTGTTGCTGAACAGTAGTCCCGAGTAGAGAAGAGAGTACGGCATGGGCCAGAAAGTACATCCAACCGGTATACGCCTCGGCATCGTCAAGGACTGGACGTCGAAGTGGTACGCGGATTCGAAGCATTATGCGGATTTCCTGAATCTCGATATCGAGGTACGGGACTTCATCAAGCAGAAGCTCAAGCATGCATCCGTGAGCCGCATCCAGATCGAGCGTCCGGCGAATAATGCGATTATCACTGTACACACCGCACGTCCGGGTATTGTGATCGGCAAGAAGGGTGAGGATATCGAAAAGCTTCGCGCCCTGGTGTCGCAAAAGATGGGTATGCCGGTTCATGTGAATATCGAAGAGATTCGCAAGCCGGAAATTGAAGCGCAGCTGGTCGCAGAGAGTGTGGCGCAGCAGCTGGAACGACGTATTATGTTTCGTCGCGCCATGAAGCGTGCCGTGGGTAACGCCATGCGTCTGGGTGCCGAAGGTATCAAGATCATGGTTGCGGGCCGATTGAATGGTGCCGAGATTGCTCGTACCGAGTGGTATCGCGAGGGCCGCGTGCCGTTGCATACACTGCGTGCCGATATCGATTATGGCGTCACGCGTGCCAACACCACCTACGGCGTAATTGGCGTGAAAGTCTGGGTGTTCAAGGGCGAGATCCTTGATCGCGATGAGCAGAATGTTGAGCCCGAGCCTGCCAAGAAAGCGGCCGGCGGTAAATAAGGGAGTCGCGAAAAAATGTTACAGCCCAAGAGAACCAAATTCCGCAAGCAGCAGAAAGGCCGCAACCGCGGTCTCGCACTCAGTGGCAACAAGTGCAGTTTCGGCGAGTTTGCCCTGAAGGCAACGACACGCGGGCAGATTACTGCGCGTCAGATCGAAGCTGCGCGTCGCGCCATAACCCGCCACGTAAAACGTGGTGGCAAGTTGTGGATCCGCGTGTTCCCTGACGTGCCGATTACCAAGAAGCCTATCGAGGTTCGCCAGGGTAAGGGCAAGGGTAATGTCGAGTACTGGGTGGCCAAGATTCAGCCCGGTCGTGTGCTTTATGAAATGGAAGGTGTGCCGGAAGAGCTGGCGCGGGAAGCATTCAAGCTTGCTGCGGCGAAACTTTCCGTACGCACGACTTTTGTTAACCGGACGGTGATGTGATGAACGCGAGTGATCTTCGTGCGAAGTCAGCCGATGAGCTGAAGCTGGAACTGGACGGCCTGTTGAAGGAGCAGTTCAACCTGCGCATGCAGCAGGGTACAGGTCAGTTGTCGCGTCCTGACCAGGTGAAGAAGGTGCGCCGTGATATCGCGCGTATCAAGACAGTGATGAACGAAAAGGCCAAAGCGGGTGAAGCGGCATGAGTGAAGACAGCAAGACAATCCGTACGCTGACCGGCCTGGTCGTCAGTGACAAGATGAACAAGAGCGCGGTCGTCAAGGTTGAGCGCAAGGTGCGTCATCCGCTTTACGGCAAATACATCCGCCGCTCCACCAAGCTGCACATTCATGATGAAAATAATGAATGTCGCGCGGGTGATACGGTATCTATTAAAGAATGTCGACCGTTTTCCAGGACCAAGTCCTGGATGCTGGTTGAAGTTGTCGATCGGCCTGCTGGCTGATTGAAACAAGGGAATTACGGGGTTAAGTCATGATCCAGATGCAGACCAAACTGGATGTTGCTGATAATAGCGGCGCACGTCGCCTTCAGTGCATCAAGGTGCTGGGCGGTTCACACCGTCGTTATGCCGGTATCGGCGACATCATCAAGGTGAGTATTAAGGAGGCGATTCCTCGTGGCAAGGTCAAGAAGGGCGAGGTTTACAATGCCGTCGTAGTGCGTACCGCCAAGGGTGTCCGTCGCCCCGATGGTTCGCTGATCCGTTTCGATGGCAATGCGGCTGTGCTGCTGAATGCCAAGCTGGAGCCAATCGGGACCCGCATCTTTGGCCCGGTTACGCGCGAACTGCGTAGTGAACGGTTTATGAAGATTATTTCGCTTGCACCTGAAGTGCTGTAGGCGGGAGTCAGGATTATGCGCAAGATACGTAAAGGCGATGATGTCATCGTGATGGTTGGCAAGGACAGCGGCAAGCGCGGTAACGTGCTGAAGGTGCTGCCCGAGGTCGATAAACTGGTCGTGGAAAACGTCAATATCGTGAAGAAGCATACCAAGCCTAATCCGCAGGCGGGTGTTCCCGGCGGCATCGTCGAGAAGGAGATGCCGATTCACGCGTCCAACGTCATGTTGTACAACCCGCAGACCAAAAAGGGTGATCGCGTAGGCTTCCGTACGCTGGGAGACGGTCGCAAGGTCCGAGTATTCAAGTCCAACGACGAAGTCGTGGACGTTTGAGAGAGTAACTGAAGATGGCCAGGTTGCAAAAACAGTATCACGACGAAGTTGTCGGCAAGCTCCAGGAGCAGTTCCAGTACAAGAACGTGATGGAAGTGCCGCGCAT
>JALWRY010000386.1 GCA_027080445.1 Thiohalobacter sp.
CTTCCAGGTTGTCTTTCTCATCATTGCCTTCCGGCACCGATTCGTGCGGGATATTGGGCACGGACATCAACACGGCATCCAGTTCCTGCTGGACTGTCTCGAGTTCTCGCCGTGCAGCATCGAGTTGTTCGCCGAGTCCGGCGACTTCATCCAGCAACGGCTGGATGTCATCACCTGCGGCCTTGGCCTTGCCGATGGCTTTTGAGCGGCTGTTGCGTTCGGCCTGCAGGGATTCTGTCCTGACCTGGATCGCCTTGCGGCGCGTCTCCAGTGTCTCGATGATTTGTGTGTCCAGTACGAAGCCGCGTCGCCTGAGTTGGCGGGCAACGGCATCGAGTTCATTGCGGAAAATTTTCGGGTCCAGCATGTGTGTCTCTTGTTCGGGGTCAGTCGTTCATTTCCGCCTGCCAGCGGACGATGTGGCCTACGCCAATCAGGTTGGTTATATGCTCAAGAATGCAGGCTACCTTTTCGGGCGTATCAAAGAATTCCACGGTCACAGGCAGGTCCAGCGACAGATCGACCAGCGACGAGGTATGCAGCCGGCCGCTGCCGCCAAAGCCGCTGACGGCACGGAAGACCGTTACGCCGCGTACTTTTTCTTCATCATGTAGACGCTCCAGTAACGGCTCCAGCGCCTTGTCAGCCTCGGTAAGATACACACGAACGAATGTCACAGTTTCCCAGTTCATAACTGCCTCGCTAAAATAACGCCGATTCCCGCGGCGGTAATGCACAGTACGACGCTGATCAGCACATTCATCAGGGCGCGGATAATATGCCCGCCTTCCATGAGCAACAGGGTCTCGATGGAAAAGGTCGAAAACGTAGTGAATGCGCCAAGCAGACCCACCAGTAGAAAAGCCCGGACTGCGGCGCTTTCCAGTGAACGTTCCAGTAACCAGATATACAGGAAGCCCATCAGCAGGCTACCCAGTATATTCACGGCCAGCGTGCCATAGGGAAAGCCGCGCCCGGCCAGGGCGTAGACCGCCGTGGATACCCAGTAGCGCAACACGGCGCCGAACGCGCCGCCGCCGGCAATGGCAAGTAGCTGACTCATGGGCGCGAAGGGTACCGGAGGCCGTGCCGAACCGCATTCATTTGTCAGCTGCGCGGCGGTCGCGTTCACGCAGTCGGGCAAGTTTTTCGGCAATTTTTATTTCCAGCCCACGCTCGACCGGGTGGTAGTAGCGTCGACCCGCCAGCGTGTCGGGAAAATAATTCTCGTTGGCGGCGTAGGCATCGGGTTCATCATGGGCGTAGCGGTAGGTCTTGCCATAACCCAGTTCTTTCATTAACCGGGTCGGCGCATTGCGCAGGTGCAGAGGCACGTCGAGCGAACCCTGTTCACGGGCATCGTGCAAGGCCGCTTTCCACGCCAGGTAAACCGCATTGCTCTTGGCGGCGCTGGCGAGATAGACCACGGCCTGGGCCAGCGCCAGTTCGCCTTCCGGACTACCCAGTCGTTCCTGGGTTTCCCAGGCATCGAGCGCCAGCGCCAGTGCGCGCGGGTCCGCGTTGCCGATATCCTCGGAAGCCATGCGCACGACGCGCCGGGCGATATAGAGCGGATCGCAACCCCCGTCGATCATGCGCGCCAGCCAGTACAGGGCCGCGTCCGGCGCCGAGCCGCGCACCGCTTTGTGCAGCGCCGAGATCTGGTCATAGAAGGCTTCACCGCCCTTGTCAAAACGGCGTACACCGCCACCAATGACTTCTGCCAGTACCGGCGTTTCAATACGACCGCCCTCCCCGGCCAGGTCGCTGAGAATTTCCAGCAGGCCCAGGGCGCGACGCGCATCACCGTCCGCGGCATGCGCCAGTTGTTCCAGCTGTGTCTCTTCCAGCACCAGGCCCAGCGATCCCAGGCCGCGTTCGTGATCCGTGAGCGCCTGTCGTAATACCTTGAGCAGATCCTGTTCTTCCAGGCGGCGCAATACATAGGTGCGCGCACGCGACAGTAATGCGTTGTTCAGTTCAAAGGACGGGTTCTCGGTGGTCGCACCGACAAACAGCAGCGTGCCGTCCTCGACGAACGGCAGGAAGGCATCCTGCTGGGCCTTGTTGAAACGGTGTACCTCGTCGACGAACAGGAGTGTCTGGCGCTGCTCGACGGCCTGTCGCTGCTTCGCCACTTCAACGGCCTGCCGCACATCCTTGACGCCGGCCAGTACCGCGGAAATCGCCACGAATTCCGCGCCCGAGGTTTTCGCCAGCAGGTGTGCCAGTGTGGTCTTGCCGGTGCCGGGTGGCCCCCAGAATATCATCGAGTGCAGCTGACCGCTCTCAACGGCGCTGCGCAGGGGCTTCCCTTCGCCAAGGATATGCGCCTGGCCGATGAACTCGTCCAGGCTGGCCGGCCGCATACGATCCGCCAACGGCCTGAATGCGGCCAGCGCTTCACTCATGGCTGTTTGCCGATAATATCCGTACCCGGCGGCAGTTCAAGGTGAAACAACGCCGGGTCAATCGACGGGTTGAGTTTGATGTGGCTGAAGCGTATCCGCGTCCGGTTGTCAAAGCTGTCGCGGACTTCAATGCTGTCCAGCTTGCCGTCACGGAAAGCGATCCTGACCGCCTCGACGGCCGCATCCCTGTTTTTCGGCTCCAGCCGGTACCAGTCGAGCCCGTTCTTCCTGCCCAGCGCATGGACGTCCATGACCTCGGCCAGGGGTCGAAGGCCACTCAACAACATGGCCGGCGTGCTCGTCAGGGTATCATTCACCGGGCTGACGCTGGCCTGTTCGAGGTCGGCATCGTAGTTCCAGAGTTGCTTGCCGTCGGAAACGATCAGCTGCTGGTAGGGTTTGCGGTAATCCCAGCGGAAACGCCCGGGTTTACTGAGCCAGACTTCACCGCTGGAATCCTGCAACATTTCACCGTTCACATCGACAACCTGCTGGGTGAAGTTCGCCTCAAAGGCTTCCATCCCGGCAAAGTAGTCGCTGACCGGGTCGGCGCTGGCGACAAAGGGTAATAACAGGCCAAATATCGCCAGAACCCGCCATGGTGTGAACCCGATCATGTCATACCTCCGGTGGCGGTGGCGCAAGTACTTCACGGTTACCATTGGACTGCTGTGGTCCGACGATACCGATACTTTCCATCTGTTCGATCATGCGTGCGGCGCGGTTGTAGCCGATCTTCAGTCGGCGCTGCACACCGGATATCGAAGCGCGGCGGGTTTCGGTCACAATGCGTACTGCCTGGTCGAACAGCGGGTCGCTTTCCGCGTCGTCACTGCTTTCCATGCCGCCACTACCCGGCAGGAAGTCGGTCGTGGTCTGTACGATATTGTCGATATAGTCCGGCTTGCCGATACGCTTGAGG
>JALWRY010000387.1 GCA_027080445.1 Thiohalobacter sp.
GAGGTGGTGAGACAGCGGTTGACGTCACGTTTGATTTGGGCAAGAATTAACTTAGTTACGGGCAAGACCCGAACCGTCGCAGCTCACGATGTAAACAAACGAGCAGGCCATAGAGGCCCATAGGCGCGTCAAGCACGCGTCAAACGGTACCAGTGGTAGTACCGATTACGCAGGCGAATCGTCCGATTCCCTGCAAAATGTTAATGTGATGCAACATGAATATCGCATGAACATTCCAGCCGGACCCAAGGGCTGTCAGGGATAAACTAACTCTCTGGCCTGGAACGCCCGCCCAAGGTCCCCGGGGACAGTTGCGCCCCTTAAAACCCCATCCGCCCTGGATAACCGGATGATGCCGGGTGGCATGCAAGTCATGTTGCCCCATACCCTTGTTACCGAATGAACCGACGAATCCACGGTTCCCGACATGTGCTGAAGCGCTCTGACGCGCGGATTGCATGACGGTGTGCGGTAGCGGCCTGGTGCTCGCCGTTGGCAGGCGGGAGGTTCCTCCAGGTAACGAGAACGACTCAGTCCCAAAGAATCACGTTTGATACGCCGAGAATGCGTGATACGTCACGGCGGGTGCATACCCGTGTGTGCCGAAAGGCACGTGACAGGTCAGGCGTCCGGTGCGCAGTGGCAAGACCACCGACGGCATCGGAGATGGTGGTGCGGTAGTAAGCGAGAAATCAGCAATCCGCACGGGACTGCTCTCATTAAAGTCATTCGCCGGCGGCGTGCCCCGATATGAACACCCAGGTGGTGTGGGGCGAAAACAGCGCCGCAGTCTGAATCGAACCCTGTTAACGAAATCCCATTTGAATTGAGCGGCGGGCGCAGGTCCGTGGCAGTCAAACGTTGCTCAAAATCAGTGCGACGGGCCGGCATTCGCCGCTGCTTTTTCAGATGACCCACGATCACAATAGAAAGGAGAAGATGATGAGTCGAAAAAATCGATTGAAGCATGATTTGCGCGAGCTGGTGAAGCACGATATTCACCGACCGTTTTCGCGAACTCGGCACTCGAAGAACCGGATTAGTGAGAAAACGATCCGCGACCGCTGGAAATTCTGGTGGCGCCTGGTGGATGTGCTGTATGCGTCCGGCCTCAAACTGGAAAAGATCCGGAATTTTGGCGAGAAGCACCTGGAGGCGTTGTTTGCCGATTGGGATCGAAGGCAGCTTCGTGCCCGGACGATCCAGAACCATTTGCCGAATTTGCGGTACCTGGCCCGGCAGATTGGGAAACAAAACTGCCTCGAGCCAATCATTGAGGCGTACAGCGAACGCAAGGCGCGTGAAGCGCGTGAACGTATCGATGCACTACTGGCCTCGGGCGAGAACAGTCCGGAGGTCGTGGACATTCAGAAGGGCAAGGCGTGGGGGGCGCACGGCGTGGATGCCGTGTGTGTGATTGATCAAATTATGGCTGATGACAGCCTGGTGGCCTTGCAGTTGTTGTTGATGCGGACGTTTGGTATGCGGGTGCGCGAGGCGCACCGGTTCCGCCCATCGCGGGATTGGCAGGATGATCATATTACGTTGCGTTCGGGAACCAAGGGTGGACGTACTCGAATCATTCCGGTGCAGGATGAGGAACAACGGCAGTTGCTCGAGCATGCCCGCAAGGTGGCGCGGCAACAGGGCGGCTCCATGATGCCGGAGCGTTACCCGGAGAAAAGCTGGCGTTCCTATTACTACAGCGTGCTGCGGCGCCATGGCGTGACGCGAAAGATCCTCGGTGTGACGAGTCATGGGCTGCGTCACGAGTACGCCCAGGAACAGTACCAGGCTGTGGCGGACAAGGCAGCGCCAGTCGTTTCCGGTGCGGGGGCGCCCTGGAATCCGGCTGAGATTGAGCAGGATCGGACTGCACGTCTGGAAGTATCGGCGCACCTCGGCCATGGCCGCTACGACATCACGCGGCACTATCTGGACCGGATGTGCGAAGTGGGACAGCTAAGGTACTTGCGGCGCAAACCGAGATGCGCCGGCGAAATGCGGACGTGAGAGGTGGTTCAGACGTTGTATGCGCGGTTACCTGCTCGGGCGGCGATCCGGGCATTTGTGACGGTCATGGATGGGGACATACGCGCCTGCGATATAATCTGTCTTGTTATATAACAACATGATATATTTAGACTATGAAGGGTAGAAAAGCGGACATCGAAGCGGACATTGCAGCGGCAAAGGATCGTGGTGAAAGCCCCGCGCTGATGGAGCCGCTTCGTATTAGCGAAGGTTCTCGCCATCGAGGTGTGCTGACCGATCTCGCTGTCGAGCTTGCGGCCAGGGCGGCCGGTTTTCGCCGCAGTTTGCCCGAGGGTGTTCGTGCCGCCCTGGCCGATCTCGTGCGGGCCATGAACTGTTACTACAGTAATTTGATTGAGGGCCATGATACGCATCCCGTCGAGATCGAGCGGGCGCTCAGAAACGATTACAGCCGTGACCCGCGCAAGCGGGACCTCCAGCTCGAAGCTACGGCGCATATTCAGGTACAGCGTTGGATCGATGCAGGTGGTCTTGTCGGTCGGGCAGTCACGGTGGATGGCCTTCGTGAAATCCACCACCGCTTCGGTGAACGATTGCCGGAGGATATGTTGTTCGTGGCAGACCCGGAGACGGGTGAGCGTTTGGCGGTCGTTCCTGGCGAGATACGGCGCCGCGATGTGAAAGTAGGGCGACATGTTGCCGTTAGCCCGGGCGCTATTCCACGGTTTCTTGCGCAGTTCGAACGTACCTACGACGGTCTTGGGCGCACCGATGCGATTCTGGCAACGGCGGCCGCACATCACAGGCTCTTGTGGATTCATCCTTTTCTTGATGGCAACGGTCGTGTTGCACGCCTGATGTCTCATGCAATGTTGCTGGAGGCGCTGGATACCGGCGGGATCTGGTCCGTTGCGCGGGGGCTTGCGCGACGGGTGGTGGATTACAAGGCGCACCTTGGCCGCTGTGATCTGACACGTCGCAATGATCTCGATGGTCGAGGCAATCTGAGCGAGGAGGCGCTGGCGGATTTTACGCGGTTTTTCCTTGAGGTATGCATCGACCAGGTGGATTTCATGGAGGCGCTGGTCCAACCGGACCGTCTGCGTACGCGCATACTGCTTTGGGCGGAAGAAGCGGTGCGTCTTGGCAAGTTACCCGCCAGGGCAGGGACTGTCATTGAATCTGTGCTCTACCGTGGGGTGCTGCCGCGAGGCGAGGTGGCTGATGTGCTCAACATGACGCCACGTCATGGACGCCGGATCGTTGCTGCGCTTGTGGATTACGGCGTACTGACCTCGGATAGCCCTCGGTCGCCCTTGCGTCTTGC
>JALWRY010000388.1 GCA_027080445.1 Thiohalobacter sp.
GCATTACCCCGGCGATGCGTGAGGGTTCCGGCCTGGGGGCCTTTCCCGAGCAGTTCCCGGCGCGTCATTTCGACGCCGCCATTGCCGACCAACACAGTGTGACCCTGGCAGCCGGGCTCGCCTGCGAAGGCGTCAAACCGGTGGTCGCCATCTACTCCACCTTCCTGCAACGCGCCTATGACCAGCTGATCCATGACGTCGCGCTGCAAAACCTGCCGGTCCTGTTCGCCATCGACCGTGGCGGGCTGGTCGGCGCCGACGGCCCGACGCACTCCGGTAACTTCGACCTGAGTTTCCTGCGCTGCATTCCCAATATGACACTGATGGCGCCCGCCGATGAAAACGAGTGCCGGCAAATGCTGTCGACCGGCTTCCAGCATGACGGTCCTGCCGCAGTACGCTACCCGCGCGGCACCGGCCCCGGCGTGGCTGTCAGCACCGATCTGGATACCCTGGAAATCGGCAAGGCCGAGGTACGCCGGGAAGGCTCGGAAGTCGCCCTGCTGGCCTTCGGCAGCACCCTGGCCGCCGCGCTAGAGGCCGGGGATCGATTAAACGCCACCGTGGTCAACATGCGCTTTATCAAGCCACTGGACGAAGCCTGCATCAGCGACATGGCCGCCCGCCACCACCTGCTGGTCACCCTGGAAGACAACGTCGTGAGCGGCGGCGCCGGCAGCGCCGTGGCAGAAACCCTGGCGGCGCACGGCATCAGTATCCCACTGACTCAACTGGGAATTCCGGATCAGTTCATTGAACACGCCAGCCGTGAAGAGCAGCTGGCCGAGTGCGGCCTGGACGCCGACAGTATTTACCTTCGGATTCAACGGGAACTGGCAGCGCGAATTGCAACACTGCGCGCGGTCGACTAAAATCCTACCTTTTCAGTCAGGAATTAGCGTGGCCGCCTGTTACACCCTGAAAATCCTTACGGACTTCGCTTCCGCGCATACGCTGCGAGACTACCCGGGCGCCTGCGCACGCATGCACGGGCATAACTGGAAAGTCGAAGCCGAAGTCCGCACCCGTTCGCTGGATGAGCTCGGCATGGGCGTGGATTTCAAGGTCATCAAACAGGCCACCCGTGACATCGCGGCCCGACTGGATCATCGTTATTTAAACGAACTGGAACCTTTTACCGAGATCAACCCGACAGCCGAACACATCGCCGCCTATTTCTTCAGGGAACTGTCGGCGCAATTGAACAACGAACGCATCCGCGTTCACGCTGTCACGCTATGGGAAACCGAACGCGCCTGTGTGCGTTACGCCGAGGACGAATCATGAGCAAATCAACCGCCGCCACAATCAACAAGCCGATTGCTGACGTGCAAAACAGCGCTGATACCCGCCACATCGCCATCGACAAGGTGGGCATCAAGGATATTCGTCACCCGGTACGGGTAAAAGATCGTAGCGGCGGCGAACAACACACCATTGCCAACTTCAACATGTATGTGAACCTGCCGCATAATTTCAAGGGCACGCACATGTCACGCTTCGTGGAAATCCTCAACCTGCACGAACGTGAAATCGGCGTCGAGTCCTTCAAGGAAATGCTCGGAGAAATGGCCGAGCGCCTGGAAGCGGAAGCCGGCCACATTGAAATGACCTTCCCCTATTTCATCAACAAGACAGCACCGGTATCCGGCGTACAAAGTCTGCTCGACTACGAGGTATCGTTTGTCGGTGAAATCCGTGACGGCAAACCGGAGATGAAAATCAAGGTCATCGTACCGGTCACCAGCCTGTGCCCCTGCTCCAAGAAGATCTCAGACCGCGGTGCGCATAACCAGCGTTCGCACGTGACGGTAACCGCGACGACGCATGACTTTGTGTGGATCGAGGAACTGATCGACATGGTTGAAAACCAGGCATCCTGCGAACTCTACGGTCTGCTCAAGCGTCCGGACGAGAAACACGTCACCGAAAAGGCCTATGATAATCCCAAGTTCGTGGAAGACATGGTGCGCGATATTGCCGCCACGCTGAATGCCGATGAGCGCATCAGCGCCTACGTGGTGGAATCCGAAAACTTCGAGTCCATCCACAACCACTCGGCCTATGCGCTGATTGAACGTGACAAGGAAAAAGATCCGCTGGTCGATGACTAAGTACGGCCAGGAACAACACACTCTGGCAGGAAGAACTTATGATTTAAACCGGAGTCAGTAGGGTATTGGCAGACACGGTGGCCAGTAAGGTCGGAGGGCAAAATGATCCTGATAAAAAACAGTCTTTTTCTATTCATCCTGTTTATCGCCGCCGGCCTTGGCGGCTGTGCATCCAACCTGTCCGGGGACAGCTACAGCCGTTCCGAAGCCCGGGTCGTCCAGCAGGTTGACTTCGGTACCGTCGTGCAACTGCGCCCTGTCAGAATTGAAGGCACCAAAACACCTATTGGCAGCGGCGCAGGCGCTATTGCAGGCGGCATCGCCGGCAGCAGTATCGGTGGGGACAAGGCCAGCAAGGTCATGGCCGTGATTGGCGCAGTAGCCGGTGGCATCGCCGGCGCAGCCATAGAAGAAGGTGTCACACGCACCCAGGGCGTGGAAGTTACCGTTAAAATGGACAATGGTCGAACCATTGCCATCGTTCAGGCGCTATCGCCCAATGAGAGGCTAGCCGTGGGTGACCGGGTGCGCGTGATTCACAGCGGGGAAAATGTTCGCGTCGCTCACTGAGCGGCAACCCGGGGCATTCAGTCACGGGGTTTCCGAAAGTGATCAAAGCCCTCGATGGCCGATGTATAGGGTGAACCGTCATCACGCACGCAACGCATACCAGACTGCGGCTCGATGATACCGATTTCCGAAATAGCCAGTTTGCAGTCTTCCGCAGCACGACAGACCTGTTCGACCCGGTCGGCATCTACCGTGAAACAAAGTTCATAGTCGTCACCACCCTTCAACTGGCAAGCCAGCGCTGTTTCATCGTCGAGCCTCTGCAACCCGCGTGAGCGCTTGATGGCATCGACATTTACCTGTGCACCACAGTGACTGGCATCCAGCACATGCTGAATATCTGCCAGCAGACCATCAGAGACATCAATCGTGGCGGCGGCGACGCCGGCCAGCGCCAGACCGAACGCCACCCTCGGTTCCGGCCGGTTCAGACGTTCAAGCAGTTCGTCCATCACAGGCCCACCTGCCTGTAACTGTTTCAGGGCGCAGGCAGCATCACCGGGTGTGCCGGTAACAAAAAGATGCTGCCCCGGTTTGGCGGCATCGCGCCGCAGGGCGCGCGCCGCATCGACCTGTCCCTGTACCTGTACGGTGATCGACAGGGGACCCCGCGTGGTAT
>JALWRY010000389.1 GCA_027080445.1 Thiohalobacter sp.
TGGTGAAGTCGCAATCGCCCGGTAGCGGCATGGTTGTCTACGGTGAAGATGCCGACCAGGGTGGTGGCGATGGGGATGAATCCTATTTCATGACGACACTGCGCAATGTCACGCTGGATGGCTGGGTAGTCATCGTCATGCTGGCCATTATGGCGGCAATCAGCTGGATGGTGATGATCAATAAAGGGCTGGTCATCAATAGAATCCGCAAGGATAACCGCAGTTTTGAAGCGCATTTTGCAAAACTGGGCTCGGGGCACGTTGAAGATCTGGATGGCGAGGAAAGTGACGAATTCCGTGAGTTGGATGAGTCGCCCCTGATGATGGCATTGGTCGGAAAGCACGATCATTTTCAGAGTTCAACGCTTTATCCAATTTATCATGCCGGGGTCCAGGAAGTTCACCATCGCATGGCGAAGAGCGTTGGCGCCCGGGCGGCCCGGACGACCCTGTCACCGCAGGCGATCGATGCGATCAAGGCCACAATGGATAGCGTGATGACGCGTCAGGGCCAGAAACTCAACAGCCAGATGGTGTTACTCACCATCGCAATTTCGGGTGGGCCATTCCTTGGTCTGCTCGGGACGGTAGTCGGCGTCATGATTACCTTTGCCGCCATCGCCGCCTCCGGCGATGTAAATGTCAACTCAATTGCCCCGGGTATTGCCGCATCGCTGGTCGCTACCGTGGCGGGGCTGGCTGTAGCGATACCTGCGCTGTTTGCCTACAACTATCTCGGTACGCGAATCAAGGAAGTCTTTTCCGACATGCGGGTATTTTCCGACGAGTTTATCGCCAAGATTGCAGAAGATTACAGCTGAGGTCGATGCCTTGTGAATATTCAGGAAGACAACGAACCCTACGACGATATCAATATCACACCGATGCTGGACCTGGCTTATGTCCTGCTCGTGATCTTTATCATTATGACCACGGCCAGCGTACAGGGTATTACCGTCAATCTTCCCAAAGCCAGTTCAAGCCCCAGCCTGGCCAAGCCGCAGACCAAGGCGATTACGGTCACCGGCGACGGCACGCTTTATCTGGATGCCTACCCGGTGACGCTTGAGCAACTGGAGTCGACGCTGTTGCAATACAAGGCGGCTAATCCACAGCTACCCGTGGTAGTAAAGGGGGATTCCTCGGTCCAGTACCAGCTGGTAATGGATGTACTCGACCTGCTCGGACGGTTGGATATCACTCAGGTCGGGCTGGTGACACAGAAGCTCGTTAAATAGTCACGATGTCGTCATTACGGAAATACGCCCCGCGCATTGCCGGGGTCTTGCTGGTAGTAGCGGTGGTCGCCATCGTGGTGGTGTCAATTCAGAATTTTCTGGATGACAAGCCGGTGCATTCCAAGAAAAAGATCCAGCAGATAACGCTACTCAAGCCGCCGCCTCCACCACCGCCACCCAAAGTAACGCCCCAGCCGGAGGTCAAGGACGAAGTCAAGGTGGATAAACCGAAAGAACCGGAACCCTTGCCGGATGTGCCCGACGAGCCGCCGCCTGCCGAGTCGCTGGGTGTAGATGCCGAAGGAAATGGCGCCGGTGACAGCTTTGGTCTGATCGGCAGAAAAGGCGGTAAAGGCCTGTTAAATGGCGCGGGCAGTCCGGCCATGTACTACGCCTCCCAGTTGCAACGGCGCATTGAGGATGTTTTTTCCGATCATGAGGAAATGCGACACAAAGCGTACTCGGTGGTTGCAGGCATCTGGATCAGCAAGGACGGGCACATTGAACGGGTCGAGCTGAAGGGGTCGACAGGTAATGGTGAGATGGATGCGGCCTTGAAACAGATCATCCGGCAGATCCAGGCATTGGCTGTCTCGCCGCCACCGGATATGCCGCAGCCGGTGCGCCTGCGCATCAGTTCTACGTTATAGGACGATGCTGATGACTCGCCATACCGGCGTACGCCGGTATCCGTGTTGAAAGCGCTGGATCCGGCATGCGCCAGAATCACGGCGAGTGAATTTATCAGGCTTTCCCCGGGCGTGTTACAGATGAAAATAGAATTTGAGTCAGAGAGAGATTGGAAATGAAAAAGGCGTCCGGATTATTTCTGTTTGCGTTGGCCCTTGTGGTCCTGGTCGGCGGCGTGAATGTACAGGCCGATGAAAAAACCGATTTACTGCGACTTAAAAATACCACGCTTAATCTTATTGACGCGCTGGTGGAGCAGGGCGTGTTGAACCGTGAACAAGCCGATAAATTGATTGCCAACGCTGAACAGATGGCAAAAGAACAGACTCAACGTGCAGAACGCGAAGCAGTGAAGCCTCACCGGAATGTGGTGCGGGTCCCCTATGTTCCTGCCTTCGTGCGCGATGAAATCAAGCAACAGGTCGAAGCCGATATGCGCGAAAAAGTCGTTAAGGATGTCATGGTCCAGGCAAAGCAGGAACGCTGGGGTGTCCCGGATGCCTTGCCGGGGTGGATATCCCGGATAAAGTTCAAGGGTGATATCAGATTGCGAGAGGAGGACGACCTGTTTGGTTCCGATAACACGCTAGCCAGTCATATTGACTACCAGCGCTATAATGATACCGGCAAGGTTGCTTTGCTGAATACGGTCGAGGATCGTCTGCGTACGCGGCTGCGGCTGCGCCTCGGCATTGATGCCAAAGTCACCAGCAACCTCAAAACCGGGATTCGTTTCGCAACAGGAAGTTTCAAAAACCCGGTATCGACAAACCAGACACTGGGTAATTCCAACAGCCCCGGCCGGCTGGTGCTGGACCGGGCCTACCTGCAATACCAGGGGCGTGATGCTCATGGCTACAACTGGATGACCTTGACAGGCGGGCGCATGCCCAATCCCTGGTTCTCAACCGATCTGGTCTGGGACAAGGATCTTAATTTCGACGGGGTCTCCGGCACGTTAAGACATAAGCTCAATAAACAGGATATGGCCCTGTTTGCGACGCTGGGCGCGTTTTCCTTGCAGGAAGTCAAGCTGAGCGACAAGGATAAATGGCTATTCGGCGGTCAGCTGGGTTTCCGCAAGCGCTTCGGTGACCAGTCATCGTTCCGTATTGGTGTGGCCTATTACAACTATGTGAATATCACGGGAAGAAAGAACACGCTGGACAGTACGCTAAGGGATTACACCGCGCCGGATTTCCTGCAAAAAGGCAATAGTCTGTTTGAGATCAGTAATAATTCAAGTGGTGAACAGACGCGTTTCGGACTGGCCTCTGACTATGACATTATTGATGTGACCGCTCGCTACGATCTGGCGAGATTTGCACCGGTGCACTGGATTATAACGGGCAGCTATGTCAGGAATATTGCTTATGATGTCGGCGAAATACGTAAACGCACCAATGGATTAATGATTGTCAATAGCACGGATTCTCTTGAAGATCCATCCAGGAAAAAAACCAACGGCTATCTGCTGAAATTGACTACTGGCTGGCCCACGACGCACAAACGCGGGAGCTGGCAGACATCCATGACTTACCGTTATCTTGAGCGTGATGCCGTGCTCGATGCGTTTACTGATTCTGACTTCCTGCTTGGCGGCACCAATTCCAAAGGCTGGATACTGGGTGCGGCCTATGGCATGACCAATGACACCTGGTTGAAGTTGCGATACCTGACGGCTGATGCGATCAATGGTCCGCGACTCGGTGTCGATGTATTACAGCTCGATCTGAACGCGAAGTTTTAACCGGGGGAACTCATGATGAAACAACAGGGGATGGCCTTTTTTGTTGTACTTGTGATACTCGCAAGCAGTTTTCCGGTACACGCCGAGCGACGTGAGGGTGGCGCAGCAGAGGCCATGCACAAGGCGCAGATCATGATTCGCAAGCTTTCAATGGAGAAAACTGCGCTTCAGGCAGAAAATGCAAAACTGAATGTACAGTTAAAAGAACAGGTAGCAAAACTTGAAAGCTTGCGTGGCAAGCTGGAAAAAAACCGGAAAAAACTCGGCAGGGCGGAGAAGAATAATCATCGACTGGTCGACCGTATTACGAATGATACGGATCAATTCAGGAAACTGCTGAAAAAGTACAAGGACGTCAGCCTGACGCTCAGGCACGCCATGCAGGACAATATGCTGCTGGTTAATGCGGTTCAGGAACGTACGCAGTGGGTGGAGCGATGTCGCACACAAAACGAGGCCTTGTACAAGGCCGGCCTGGAATTGCTCGACCGCTATAAAAACAAGACAGTGGCCGAGGTGATCAAGGGAAAGGAGCCTGTGCTGGGCCTGGGTCGCGTTGAGCTTGAAAACACGGTGCAGGATTATCGTTTCCGTCTTGAGGATCTGACCGTAACGCCCTTTCAGTCATCCACGATCAATCCCTCACAGGCCAGTAATATCAGATGACATAATGGATTTTATGGCTGCAGTGAGCACCATCATCAATGAAATCCGCACATTCGAGATAGTCATCCATGGAATGGGCTACCTCTTCAAAAATTCCAACGACTTCACCTTTGTTTGAAAGTATGATTGTCAGGTCTTCACTGTAGTTCTGGACATAAAGTTCCATGCGCTGTTTCCTCGTGAGTGATGGTTTATTCCCGGTGCATTCCACGGGTTATCAGCGAGAGATAGCTGACGTTGATCCGTACGCGGTTAAGCTTTCGTGCTTTAACCGGTGGATATTTGCGGTTTAAACTGGCCACGCATTCACGGGCAAAGCGATGTACGTCTTCCTTGCTGCCGGGACGGTAACCTGTGATGGTGTTGCGTTCATTGCCTAGCGTATAGCGAAACCAGGGCTGCCTGGATTTACTGTTCAACGGCTCAATGGATTCGATCATCTTGATTTCGTACATAAGCGTCAGTCCTGCATTTGTTTCACAGGCAAGCGTGAAGGAGCTGTGTGAAGCCTGGATTGCTGTTTTATGAATATTTTATGAAGTCGGTGTTCAGGGAGGGATGAGCTTGCCATGTCTTTTCCCCGTGGCGACCTGGAAAGTACGGAACGGGATATCCCGGGAGAGCGTTTACATGCTACTATCCGATATGTCAGTGATCGATGTACTTGACCCGGATAATGTCTTTATTAAATAAAAACAGGATCATGAGTGGCGGGACGCTGGCGGCTGTCGATCTGGGTTCAAACAGTTTTCACATGATTGTGACGCGGCTGACCGATGGTAATATTCAGGTTGTCGACCGATTGCGTGAAATGGTGCGCCTGCGCGCGGGGCTGAACAAGCAGCGCAAGCTCAGTAAGGAAGCGCAGCAGAGGGCGCTGGATTGCTTGCAACGTTTTGCCCAGCGTCTGGAAAATATCCCACCGGGAAATATTCGCATTGTCGGGACCAATACACTTCGCAGCGCCAAAAATGCCTCGACATTCCTCGCCAGGGCGCAGGATATTCTGGGCAACCCGATCCAGGTTATTTCAGGTATCGAGGAAGCCCGCCTGATTTACCTTGGGGTTGCACACAGCCTCGCCGAAAACGGTATGCGTCGCCTGGTCATTGATATCGGTGGCGGTAGCACTGAAATTATTATTGGCAGGAAGTTCACCCCCATACGCATGGAAAGCTTGCCACTGGGCTGTGTCAGTATGACGCAGAAATATTTTCCCGCCGGGAAAATCACTAAAAAAAGTCTTAATGCAGCAAATCTGGCCACCTGTCTTGAACTGGAGGCCGTCGCGCACCTTTTCAGGCATCAGGGGTGGGAGAACGCGGTAGGTTCGTCCGGTACTGCACGTTGTATAGCCAGGGTGGTGCGGGCCCAGGGATGGTCATCAGGCGGCATTACCCGCGCGGCTTTAAAGCAGTTGAGGGGATATCTTGTCAATGCGGGTGAAATAGACAACATCCATCTTGACGGTCTCGGTGACGATCGACGCCCGGTATTTGTCGGTGGTTTCGCGATCCTTGAGGCCTTGTTCGAGATACTGGACTTGCGCGAGATTGATGTGTCCGATGGCGCAGTCCGTGAAGGACTTATCTATGATCTGGCCGGTAAGATCACTCATGAAGATATCCGCGAAAATACCGTCAAGCATCTGATGGACAAATATCTTGTCCAGCCGAACCATGCCCGCAACGTCGAAGCAACAGCGCAGGCGATTTTTAAAAACGTTGCGGATGCCTGGGCATTGCGCAACGATGATTACTTGTCGCTATTGAAATGGGCGGCCCGATTGCATGAGATCGGTTTGGCGATCGCTCATGGGGACTATCATCATCATGGCGCCTACCTGGCGGAAAACTCGGATCTGCCTGGATTCTCCCTGCAGGAACAACGGTTTCTTGCGCTACTGATAAAGACGCACAGGCAAAAGTTGAAGGCAGATACGTTTTCCCTTCTGACTGATGAGCTCGTTCAGCCGGCTATACGTCTGTGCATCATATTGCGGCTGGCGGTGATCCTGCACCGGAGTCATTCTGACGATGCGTTGCCGGAAATCGAAATATCAGTTAACGCCCGGACGCTGGAGATTGTTTTCCCTGACGGCTGGCTTGGGGAACACGCCTTGACATTGGCGGATATTGAAAAAGAGATAAAGCAGCTAAAGGCAACAGGCTATCAACTGAAAGCCCGGGATGCTAACGCGACCGGGTAAACCGTTGTCCGCTACTGATTTCGGCGGCAAATTTTTCCAGTAGACTGTCCTGGGCGTCACACGGTTTCTGATTGCCCGGCCTAACCTGTTTGTAGTTGCCGTCTGCCTGTAATGTCCACGCGTGCGTATTGTCAGAGAGATAAGTCATCAAACCGTCATTGATCAGCATCTTTTTTAACGCCTTGTCTTCTATCGGAAAGCAGGCTTCAACACGACGGAAAAAATTTCTGTCCATCCAGTCGGCGCTTGCGCAGAAAACTCTTGGGTCTTCATCGTTCTGGAAATAAAAAATTCTCGAATGTTCCAGAAAACGGCCGACGATTGAGCGCACGGTGATATTTTCCGAGATACCGGCAACCCCGGGCCTCAGTCGGCAAATGCTCCGGACGATAAGGTCGATTTTTACGCCGGCCCGAGAAGCCTTATAGAGTTCTCGTATGATGCCGGACTCAACCAGTGCGTTGACCTTGACAATAATTCTTGCGGGCTTGCCTTGCCGGGCATTTTCCGCCTCCCGGGCAATCATGGAGAGCAGGGATTTTTCCAGGGTAAACGGGGACTGCAACAGTTTTTTCAGTTTGGTCGCCTTGCCCAGGCCGGTCAATTGCAGGAATATTTTATTAACATCTTCACCGATGTCCCTGTCGCAGGTCATCAGGCCGTAATCCGTGTAGCTGCGTGCAGTGCCTGTATGATAATTACCGGTTCCAAGGTGAATGTAACGTTGAATCTTCCTGCCTTCGCGCCTGACGATCAGAAGCATTTTTGCATGGGTTTTATAGCCAACGACGCCATATACTACATGGGCGCCGGCTTCTTGCAGGCGTGAGGCAAGATTAATATTTTCGGCTTCGTCAAAGCGGGCGCGTAACTCCACGACGACGGTGACTTCCTTACCGGATTTTGCGGCTTCTACCAGCGCATCGACCAGTGGCGATTGCGCCCCTGTTCGATACAGGGTTTGCTTGATAGCGAGTACAGAAGGATCTGCGGCGGCCTGCATCAGCATATTGATGACCGGGGCAAAGGATTCGAAAGGATGGTGTAACAGGATATCGCCTTTCTGCAATACCTCAAAAAGGCTTTCATTGCCCCGCAGGCGTTTTGTCGTGCCTGGTGTAAAAGGCGGGTATTTCAGTTCAGGTCTGTCCACCAGATCGTAAATCGCCATCAGGCGGTTCAGATTGACCGGTCCATTGACCTGATACAGGTCTTCATCGCCCAGCCTGAATTTCCCCAGTAAAAACCTGCTGGCTTCATCGGTGCAGGTGTCAGCCACTTCGAGACGTACGGCATCGGTCAGGCGACGCGAAGCCAGCTCGCCCTTGATGGCGCCCATCAGGTCGTCGACTTCTTCCTCATCGACGAACAGGTCACTGTCGCGCGTCACCCTGAACTGGTAGTAACCGGTAACATTCATGCCGGGAAACAGATCACTGATATGGGTGTGAATGATAGAGCTCAGGAAAACGTAGGTCTCGTCCTCATCCACTGCGGAAGGAATCTGGATCAGTCGGGGAAGAATGCGTGGCGCCTGCACGATGGCCAGCCGCGTTTCCCGCCCGAAGGCATCCTTGCCCTCGAGAGAAATGATAAAATTCAGACTCTTGTTTACCACGCGGGGAAAGGGATGCGCAGGATCAAGCCCCAGTGGACTCAGCACCGGCAACAACTCGCTGGTGAAAAAGCGTTTTATCCAGGCACCCTGTTTCTCGTCCCACTTTTCGCGTCGTAACAGGTGGATTTTGTGTCGAGCAAGTTCGGGAATCAGGATGGTATTCAGCACCTGGTATTGTTTTTCGACCAGTTTATGAGCTTCCTCGCTGATTTTTTCCAGGTACTTTTCCGGGGTTATGTCATTTCCGTTGCCCGCGGCAGATTCCAGTGCGGCACGGTGTTTGAGCCCTGCCACCCGGATCTGGAAGAATTCATCGAGATTGGCGCTGCTGATGCACAGGAAACGCAAACGCTCCAGCAAGGGTGCGGATTCATCGCTCGCCTGTGCCAGCACGCGGTGCTGGAACTGCAACAGGCTAAGCTCACGTTTAAAATAAAACTCAGGTTGATCAAGGTTAACGCCATCCATTACAACATTTTACTGTAACAATATGACGGGAAGATTAAGGGATATCTATCAGATGCCTTGGCGGCTACTCGCCGGCAGGGTATAGTGCGCCTTCGATCTCGCGCTGCCGCGGGAGAGAGCCGGCACAGCCGGCCGCCGAAGGCGCAACCCGCCCGGAATCGCTCAGGCAAACGGACCGTGGCAGCAGGCTTTCAGCCGGATTGACTCTGGAGAGCGGCCACCTACCCGGGTGGTCCACCGAAGGGGACGGCAGCCACCGGCTGCTTACACTCTCAGGTTACCGGACAGAGGGGCGACGGATTTTTCTTGCCGTCGTTCCGGATGTTACCGGGCGGCATAACAGCCAACGCTTTCAGCATCGCAGAGTCAGTTATGGGAAACAGAACACCCCTGTACGCATCACACAAGGCCATGGGCGCGAAGCTGGTGGATTTTGCCGGCTGGGACATGCCGATCCACTACGGCTCGCAACTCGAGGAGCACCACGCCGTGCGCCGCGACGCGGGCATGTTCGACGTGTCGCACATGACCGTCGTCGACCTGCACGGTGAAAACAGCCGTGACTTCCTGCGTTACCTGCTGGCCAACAACATCGACAAGCTGCAGGATGCCGGCAAGGCCCTGTACAGCTGTCTGCTCAACGAACAGGGCCGGGTGCTGGACGACCTGATCGTTTACTTTCTGACCGAGGACAATTTTCGCCTGGTGGTGAATTCCGCGACGCGTGAAAAGGACCTGGCGTGGATCACGGCGCAGGCGAAGGCTTTCGATGTACAGGTGATCGAGCAGCCGCAACTGGCCATGATCGCCGTGCAGGGACCGAACGCGCGTGAAAAGACGCTGTCATTACTCAATGCAGCACAGCACGACATCGTCGAGGCGCTGGGTCTGTTCTACGGGGCGGAAGTGGATGACTGGTTTGTCGCCCGTACCGGCTACACGGGTGAGGACGGTTTCGAGATTATGCTGCCGGATACCCAGGCCGCCGCATTCTGGCAGGCGCTGGCAGAAGCCGGCGTACAGCCCTGCGGACTGGGCAGCCGCGACACCTTGCGGCTGGAAGCCGGGATGAACCTCTACGGAACCGACATGGACGAAACCGTCAGCCCGCTGGTCTCCGGCCTGGGCTGGACCATCGGCTGGCAACCGGAGACGCGTGACTTCATCGGCCGCCAGGCGCTGGAAGCCGAACGCGCTGCCGGGCCTGAACAGAAATTTGTGGGTCTGCTACTGGAAGATCGTGGCGTGTTGCGCGGTCACCAGAAGGTCGTGGTCGGCGATCGGTCGGGGGTAACGACCAGTGGCAGTTTTTCACCGACACTGGGCCGTTCGATTGCGCTGGCGCGTGTGCCGGCGGATATTGGCGAACGCTGCCAGGTCGAGATCCGTGGCAAATTGCTGAATGCCAAAGTGGTCAGGCCGCCGTTTGTCCGTCACGGCAAGGCGCAGATTGAACTGGATTGATAACGACTGCACAAGGGGAACAGACAATGAGCGAAGTGCCAGGTGATCTGAGATACAGCAACAGTCATGAATGGGTGCGGGTGAACGAGGATGGCACGGTAACCACCGGCATCAGCGATCACGCGCAGGAACAACTGGGCGACCTGGTGTTTGTCGAGTTGCCGGAAATCGATCACGAGGTGGAGGCGGAAGAAGCCTGCGCCGTGGTGGAATCGGTCAAGGCCGCCTCGGATGTGTACGCGCCGATTGCCGGCACCGTGGTCGAGGTCAACGAGGACCTGGCCGATGCGCCGGAGGCCGTCAACCAGGATCCTTACGGGGCCGGTTGGTTGATGCGTTTGCAGCCGTCCAGCGTGGATGATGTGGAACGCCTGATGAGTCCCGACGAGTACCAGGAATTTATCGAGTCAGAGTAAAGCAAGATGCCGTTTGTCCCCCATACTGAAGACGATGTTCGGGATATGCTGAAGACCATCGGCGTGTCCGACATCGAAGACCTGTTCGATGAAATCCCGCAAGCGCTGCGTTGCGGTTCGCTGGACGGCATTGCGCCGGGCATGAGCGAACAGGCCATCAGCCGGTTGATGCACGAACGCGCCGCGAAGGATGGTTTGCCGCTGTGTTTTATCGGCGCCGGCGCCTACGAGCACCATGTCCCGGCAGCGGTGTGGGAGCTGGTATCGCGGGGCGAATTCTATACTGCCTATACCCCTTACCAGGCCGAGGCCAGCCAGGGCACCTTGCAGGTGGTCTATGAGTTCCAGAGCATGATGACGGAACTGATGGCGATGGATGTCTCCAACGCTTCGCTGTACGACGGCGCTTCGGCGCTGGCTGAAGCCGTGCTGATGGCGATCCGCGCCAACCGCAAGTCAAAATCGCGGCGCATCCTGATGCCGACCAGTGTTCACCCGGCCTACCGCGCTACGACGCGCACCATTGTCACCAACCAGGGGATCGAACTGGTCGAGGTGCCGTTCGATAATGCAGGTGGTCACGTCACGCTGGACAGCCTCGATGAATATGCCGGCGAGGACATCGCCGCGCTGGTGATCGCGCAGCCCAATTTCTTCGGGGTGCTTGAAGATGTCGATGCGCTGACTGACTGGGCGCACGCCAACGGCGTGATGGTGATCGCCGTGGTCAACCCGGTCGCCGCCGCACTGCTCAAGCCGCCCGGCCAGTGGGGCGAGACCGGCGCGGATATCGCCGTTGGCGAAGGCCAGCCGCTGGGTGTACCGCTGTCATCGGGTGGTCCCTACTTCGGTTTCATGTGCGCGCGCCAGACATTTGTACGGCAAATGCCCGGGCGTATTGTCGGACGTACCGTGGACCGTGACGGGCGTGAAGGATTTACGCTGACCCTGCAGGCACGTGAACAGCACATCCGCCGTTCCAAGGCCACGTCCAATATCTGCACCAACCAGGGCTTGCTGGTCACTGCCGCCACTATTCATATGAGTCTGCTGGGTGCGGAAGGTCTGCGCCGCGTAGCACTGGCCAGCCATGCCAATACCGGCAAGCTGGTGGAAAAACTGACCAATAATTATATCCAACCACGTTTCAACCGCCCGTATTTTCACGAGGCCGTGCTGACCACGGACCTGTCGCTGAAGCGTTTGTTGCGGCCCCTGTACGCGCACAACCTGCAACCCGGCTATGTCCTGACAGACGACTACCCCGAGCTGGGCGAATCACTGCTGGTGTGCGCCACGGAAACCAAAACCGACGCGGACCTGGATCGTTTCGCCGACCACATGGCCCGCGCCATCGAAAAACAAACCACCACCGGCTGCCCGGTGCAGCCGAAAATGGCATAAACGACGAGGAGAGGAAAGATGGCAACGATTACCCTGAAAGGCAATGAAATCCATACCAACGGTGAACTCCCGGCGGTTGGCAGCGACGCCCCCGCTTTCCACCTGGTTGACGGTGAGTTGAACGATAAATACCTGTCCGATTACGCCGGCAAAAAAATTCTCATGAATATCGTGCCGAGTCTCGATACCCCGGTGTGCGCCACGTCGACAAAAAAATTCAACGAGGCGGCGGCCGGCAAGGACAATGTGGTGATGCTGGTCATTTCCGCTGACCTGCCCTTTGCCATGGGCCGTTTCTGTGGCGCAGAAAACGTCGACAAGGTCATTCCCCTGTCGATGATGCGTTCACGTAATTTCGCCAAGGACTACGGTGTGCTGATCGAGGATGGTCCTCTGGCGGGGATCACCGCGCGCGCTATCGTGGTCGTCGATGAAAACGGCAAAGTGACCTACACCGAACTGGTCCCGGAAATTGCCCAGGAACCCGATTACGACAAGGCCCTGGCTGCACTTTAAGCCCCATGAAAAACCGGGGTCAAAAAACCGGGGTCAGAACACAATTATCGCTAATATTAGAAAGAATTGTGTTCTGACCCCGGTTTACGAGTAATGCTATGCTGATTTTTGAACATTCCCGTCCTGGCCGCCGCGCTGCTGCACAGGCGCCCGGTGTTGAAGATGCTACGGACCTGCCCGCCGAACTGCTGCGCAAGGATGCGCCAGGTTTGCCGGAAGTGTCGGAAATGCAGGTGGTCCGGCATTACACGCAGCTGTCACAGAAAAACTTTTCCATCGATACGCAGTTTTACCCGCTGGGTTCCTGCACCATGAAATACAACCCGCGCGCCTGTAACACGCTGG
>JALWRY010000390.1 GCA_027080445.1 Thiohalobacter sp.
GCTGCATGCCGCGCTGGCGCAAACCAATATCGCGTTCTATCGAGTGAAATCCCCGCTGCCGGGTGACAAGGCCATGGTTCGTGCGCTGGGTCGCCGGCTGGGTCTGGAACGCCTCGACAACAACCTGTGTGCCGATGAAGACGGGATTACCTCGCTCACCGTGGCAGAGACGCGTCGACAGGGCGAGTACATCCCCTACACCAACCGGCCGCTCAACTGGCATACCGATGGTTACTACAATACGCTCGACAGGCAGATTCGCGGTGTAATACTGCATTGCGCCAGACCGGCCGGGGAGGGGGGCGATAATGCTTTCCTGGACCACGAAATCGCTTATATACAGCTGCGTGACAGGAACCCTGATTTTATCCGCGCCCTGATGCAGCCCGATGCCATGACCATTCCTGCCAATATACAGGATGGCCGGGAATTGCGACCTCGTCAGGCCGGGCCGGTGTTTTCCATCGATCCCTGTGGCAAGCTGCATATGCGCTACTCGGCGCGTTCAGGAAACATTGAATGGAAGGCTGATTCAACCACACAGGCTGCAGCAAAATGTCTTTTGAGCTTGTTTCAACAGGACTCGCCCTATATATTTCGCCACCGGCTGAATGCCGGCGAGGGCGTGATCAGCAATAACGCCCTGCATTGCCGCACCGGGTTCAGCCATGAGGAAGGCGCAGTTTCACGGCTGCTTTACCGGGCGCGTTACTTTGACCGCGTTGTCGATTCAGGAACAGGTTCAGGTGAATAACATGTTGTGTCTTAGCGAAATACTGTTGCAACACCACGAGCTTGAGTCGTTCGAAGAACTGGTCAGCCTTGTCGAGGAAAAAGCGCGCGAAGGCGAACTGTTTTTCCAGATGGATGTCCGTCCGCCGTACATGGATACGCCGGAAAGCTGGGAAGATCGTCTCGAAGCGGCGTTTGCTGCCGCGGGCAGAAGGTAAGGTATCGTGTTCTGGGAAGAGGACAAGGACGAAAATACGCCCTACAGCGTCCCCGACGATGTGGTGGATCTCGTCTACCATATCGGCTGCAAATGCCTGCCCCTGGATCACGCGCAAGCGTTCTCCGAAGCGGTTCGTGAGGTTCTGCCCTGGATAGATGAAGAACCGATGGCGGGTATTCACCTGATTCACGGCGCTGAATCCGGTAATGGCTGGATGCGCCCGGAAGACACGAATAACGAATTGTTGTACCTGTCGAAGCGTTCGCGCATGACCTTGCGCATCCCCGGCAATCGTGTCGAAGACGCCGGTGAATTGACAGGGGCGGTGCTGGATATCGACGGCCACCGACTGGAAGTCGGCAAAATGAAAACGCGTTTGTTCAGTGTCCTGCCGACCCAGTTCGCCCGCTATGTCGTTGTACCCGACGGGATAGACCATGAAGATGAAGAAGCCTTCATGCGTTACGCGGCGGAACAGCTGCAGGCGCTGGAGGTTCCGGTTCGTAAACTCCTGTGCGGGATGGCGCATGTCATCCGGCATTCGGAAGGCGACCTGTACACGCGCAGCCTCATGCTCGCCGACCTGGAACCGGAGCAGGCGGTACGCCTGCAACAGTCGGGTATCGGTTCGCACCGGAAGATGGGCTGCGGCCTGTTTTTACCCCACAAGGGGATTCGTGCGGTACACGAAATGATTGCGGATAAACAGTAACGCCTCATCCCGGTGCAGGCTGGAATGAGGCGTGGTGTTTTACTTTAAATAAATCTGTTAACTTAATGAAATAAATGGAGATATAGTATGGCTCTTGAAGTTGATGGCAAAACAGTGGAAACCACGGAGAACGGTTACCTGGTCAATGCGGAAGACTGGACTGAAGCGGTAGCCCAGGCGATCGCCGATGCCGACAAGCTGGAAATGACTGAAAAACACTGGGATGTTGTGCGTTACCTGCGTGATGAGCACTACAACAACGGTGGCGCCGAGCCCAATGAGCGCACGATTCTCAAGGCAATGGCCAAGAAGTGGGGCGACAAGCCCACCAGCAAGACCATGTACGCCATGTTCCCGAGCATGCCCAGCAAGCAGGGCCGCAAGATTGCCGGTTTGCCGCAGTCCACGCGTAAGGGCGGGTATTGATTCACGGCCTTCCCATTGGGGATATAGCCGGGATAAGTCATTCGTAATATATTGCGCCGCACTCACATTGAGCGGCGTATGCCTGTAGAACCAAACGCTTTGGAGGCAAGACCATGAGCGACAAGCAAGAGTTGATCAAGAAGTTGATCGAGATGCAGAAGAAGTTCATCGCGTATGAACATGAACACGGCGTCTCCCAGGAAGAATATTTCACGGCCCCTGAAGGCCACGAACTGGCAGGGTACCGTCAGGAATACCGTGATCTGGCCATGAAGCTGGTTGACATGGCGCACGAAGAAAAAGGCTCGCACGCTTAATTTAAAGTTTTCGAGTTTTCGGCGGGCCGATGTGCGGTGCACTCGGCCCGTTTTTTTGTGAAGGGCCTATAATTCCGCCCACAGGCGGGTCAGATTGACGTAAGCGTGATCGACCCGGGTGGTTTCAGTCTCCCCGGGGTGGTTTTTCAGCAGGCCTTCACGGGCCTGGTAGAGCTGGTAGAGGATTTCCCGTCGCGCCGGGTCACGTACCATGCTCTGGGTCCAGGTCACGGCGACCAGTCGTTCGCCGCGCGTGACTTCGGCAACATGGTGCAGGCTGGAAGAAGGGTAGATGATGGCGTCGCCGGCGGCCTGCTTGAAGCTTTGTTCGCCAAAACCTGTCTGTATGACCAGTTCGCCGCCTTCGTAGCTTTCCGGCTCGTTCAGAAATACTGTGGTGGAAATATCGGAGCGATATTGCCCGCCCGGCGGTCCCATGACCGGGTCATCCACGTGATCGCCATAACGCATGCCCGGTGTATAGCGGGCATAGAACGGGGTTGCGACGCGGACCGGCATGGCCGCCGCCTGGTAGAGCGGATGCTGTACCAGCGCGCCCATCACGATACTGTTGAGGCGCTCCATCTGTGTGGCGGTGGATTGCAGTTCCTCGTTGTGTTTGACCTGTCTGGCGCGCGTACCGGCCGACAGGCGGCCATCGACAAAACGGCCGTCCTTGAGCAGCGAGCGAACCTGTTCGAGCGGTGTCTTGCCGAGTATGGCGGGAATGACAACGAGCATGCGGTATCCTGAGTAACAGAGTGAATCGGAGATTCCACGATGATATTGAAACTGACCATCGATGATCAAACCTACAACATCGACGTGCCGGAACAGATGATGAAGGAAGCGGAGGAATTCTACGCCAAAATGGATGCCGATATG
>JALWRY010000391.1 GCA_027080445.1 Thiohalobacter sp.
CACCCTGGCTTTGCCCGGCGCCATATCGGTTGCCAGTGCTCACGACAAAGTCATTACCCTGATCGAACTCTCTGACCTGCACGGCAATATCGCACCACACCCCGGGGCCATCAAGAAGATGGACGGCTCCGAGCGCTGGTCCACCAACGCCGGTGGCATGGCCAAGAACAAGACACTGATCGACCGGATCCGCGCCGACAACCCCAATAACCTGTTGCTGGGTGTCGGTGACACCACGCACGGCACCGCCGAAGTCCTGTTCACGGTCGGCGATGCCATCATGCCGGTCCTGAACAGCTTTGGTCTCGATGCCTACACTCCGGGTAACTGGGAATTCGGCTATGGTCCTGCGGTATTCCGAAACCGTTTTGCCAGCTTCGGACCCAAACCGCCACTGCCCGGCAATATCCAGGTCATGGCCAATGCCTTTGATGGCCCGGGCGTGACCGCCGCGACCTTCCCGACCCTGGCGATTAACCTTTACAACGACACAGACACGGCACCCTTGCCGCCGCAGTTGCACAACAAACCGGTGCTTCCGCCCTCCAAGGTGTTCGATGTCGATGGTGTCAAGGTTGGCGTCATTGGTATTACCGCCGCCATCGTGCCGCAGCAGGCCCAGGTGCTAAGTATTGGCCTGCGCTTTACGCAAGGCGTCGACGAATTGCCGGCCGCCATCGCCAATGTGCAGGCACAGGGCGCAACCGTTGTGGTGGTACTGTCGGAACTGGGCCTGTCCCAGAACCTGGAAATCGGTCGTCGCTTCCGCGATATCGACGTGATCCTGTCGGCGCACACCCACGAGACTACGCTCAAGGCACTGGTTGCCAACCGGCATGGCATCAGACAGGCATCGCCCAACAAGGTACACCGGGTTGGCAAGAATGCCACGGTTGTCGTTGAAACCACCGAGGATGTTTACCTCGGTCGCCTGGATATGATCGTTGATGATGGCCGCTTCGAGAAGTTTGTCTGGAACGCCATCCCGGTTGACGAAACGGTTCCTGAAGACCCGGCCACCAAGGCGCTTGTCGATCAGGCCGAAGCACCGTTTATCGGTAACACGCTGGTACGGCACACCTTCATGCCTGGCGGTTTCTGCCCGGCGAACGACTGTGGCGACACCACCGTACGCGGCCTGCAACTGGTCGAGAGCCTTGACACGGTCGTTGGCCACACCGAAGTGACCCTGCACCGTGATGACGTGCTGGAAGATGAGATCAATAATTTCATCGCCGACGCGTTTTACAATACCACCAACGCCATCGTGCCGACCGGCGTCGATCTGTCCATGACCAACGGTTTCCGCTTTGGCAGCCCGGTCCTGGCGGCCGCTGACGTCCCGCCCGGCTCAACCTTCCCGGATGGACGCCAGCCCGGCGATATCACCTTGCGTGACCTGTATGACATGTTCCCGATTACGCCCGCCTTTGTCGTTGGAAACTTCAGCGGCCTGAGCATTCAGCGTAACCTGGAGGAAGTCCTGTCGGCGGTGTTCAACGCCAACCCCTTCCTGCAGCGTGGCGGCTGGTACATGGGTCTGGCGAACATGACCCAAAAGATCGATCTCACCAACCGCCCGTTCAGCAGTTCCGGCGGTCGCATTGTCGAGACCATGATCGGCGGTCAGAAACTCGACCTCAGCAAGCGTTATACCTTTGCTTCCTGCTACCCGCAGGGCGATCCCATCGACCGTGTCTGCCGTACCTTCGGCGGTGTTGATCACCAGTTTTTCGAGCTGGCCGATGCCGACGACTACCGCAGTGGTATCACGCTGGTGCCACCGCGTAACAGCACTGACATCATCAACGGCCCTAGGATCAAACAGGTTGCACCGGACCGCTTTGTCCACCCGGTGCATATGTTGAGGCGTTACCTCGACAGCCTGCCGGGTAAAACGGTTACGGCGGCTTCAGTGGCTGTCGGCCGTGTCCAGACCGTTGACTCGACGGTTGCCGGTAACCCGCCGATCCCGCGTCCTGTATCAGCGATTGATCCAACCCTGGTACAACTGCCGGAAGGCGCAGGACCGCGCTTCATGTCGGGTATTATCAGTGATCGGTAGACGCTGACTTCTGCACAGGGAAGTTGGAAGGGGGCGGTGCAGCCATGCACCGCCCTTTTTTATTTCGCCTCGTTGATAATCCCGGTATGGTATAAGGACCTTCTGATCAATCCGTCATTGCGAGGAACGAAGTGACGCGGCAATCTCTAACCAGCGCATTCCATTGTATGAGATTGCCGCGTCACTTCGTTCCTCGCAATGACGGGGATGGCGTTAAAGACTTCCTGGAAAAATTCAGCCTGATAGTACTCACCGGGTTGATCCTTTCATGGGCAAACCTGGCGCGTAGCGACTGTGGCGCTAACGGCGTTGCCTTGCAGGTACTCGGCTCCGGCGGCCCCGAGATCATGCAGACCCGGCGCGCTTCCAGCAGTTACCTGGTGTGGCTGAACGGCAAGGCCAGGCTGCTGGTGGATGCCGGCGGTGGCAGTGCAGTGAACTTTGGCCGTAGCGGCGCTGTCTTTAAAGACCTGGATGCAATCGTGTTTAGTCATTTTCATGTCGACCACAGCGCCGACCTGCCGGTGTATGTGAAAGCCTCGTGGTTTGGCGACAGGACACGGGAGCTGCCATTATTCGGACCAACCGGGAACCGGCTGATGCCATCGATGCGGGAGTTCATGACGGCAATGTTTGGCGATAAACGGGGCGCATTCCATTATCTCAGTGATTTCATCGATACCTCACCCACGAGCGCCTACAAACTCAAGGCACAGGACATCGTCGCAACAGGGAAAAAACGCTGGTCCGGCTTTCACAATACCCGCATGCACCTTTCCGCCATACCCGTACACCATGGCCCGGTCCCGGCGCTGGCCTGGCGGGTCGATATAGCCGGCCACTCAATCACCTTTTCCGGCGATATGAACGGCGACAACCATACCCTGGTCAAACTCGCTGCAGGCTCCGATCTGCTGGTAGCCCACAATGCCATCCCGGAAGGCGCAACAGGCGTAGCACGCCGGCTGCACATGCCGCCCTCCGTGATCGGCAAAATTGCAGCAGGCGCCCGCGTTAAACAACTGGTACTGTCACACCGCATGCAAAGAACGCTGGGGCGGGAAGCACAAACCCGGCAGATCATCGAGCAGGATTACCGGGGACCGATTGAATTTGCCGACGACCTGGATTGTTTTCGACCCTAAACGGAGAAAAAACCATGACCACAGCGGCTGAACTGTTTATTCGGTGCCTGGAAAACGAGGGCGTCGACAAGATAT
>JALWRY010000392.1 GCA_027080445.1 Thiohalobacter sp.
GGCCGTGCGCTCGTAATGGCCCGCGCCGAGAAAGCGCTCGCGCTCGATCCGCATGGCCAGTTCGAAGGCCCGGGCGAAGATGTTCGCCATGTCGTCCGCCCCATGTTCGATCAGCTGTTCCAAGATGGCCTCAACGCCTGTATTCTTCCCTCTGTCCATTCCCGGTCCTCCACGGTTGGTTTTGCAACTCCATGGAATACCAGAATGGACCGCCCCTGCCGGGGCATGCCCCGGCAGGGGCGCACAGCGCAATCTCCGACAGAATTTCCAGACGTCAGGTTACAGTACCAAAACATTGACAAAAGACATCAGAGTGGCACAGTAACCAACGCTGGCACATTCACCAACGCCGGTACCGTCGCAAGTTTGAGCAACAACACCGGCGGGACCTTCAGCAATACCGGTTCGGTGACCGGCAATGTCACCAACACTGGGATGCTGAACGCCGCTGGTACAATCTCCGGCTCTTTGGCGAACAGCAGTGCAGGTACGGTGAGAACGACAGGGAACGTTTCCGGAATCACCACGCTGACACAAGCCAGTTCCGGCCTGATCACCGTTGCTGCCGGGCATACGTTAAGTGCCGCTACCATCACGGTCAACGCCGGATCGGGTGGGATTTCAGTTGGGGCTGGGTCCACTCTGGCAGGGACGGGGAACACGCTGAACAACAACGCCACGATCAATGTGGCCGCGGGCGGTACGCTGACGGATGCGGGTGCGATCAACAACAATGCTGGGGGTGTAATTACCTTTGCAAACGGCGGCTCACTGGCATCCGACAATAATAATGCCGGTGGCGAAGGGATTTCCAATATCGGGACCCTGAATATCAACGGCGGTAGCGTATTCGCGAACGCTGGAACGGCGGGTGGGCCATTTGTGAACACCGGTAGCGTTACAATTGCAACCGGTGCCAAACTTGATGTGACCGGGGTCGCGTCAGGCCTTTCAAACACAACGGGAACATTGACAATTAACGGCACCTTGGTTGGTGGATTGATCAACTCCGTAGGTGGCACCGTGACAACGGCCAGAACAGGCAATATTACCGGCGCGGTTGCGAATAATGGCAACATAACCATGCGAAATGGCGTGACTGGTGATACCATTGCGGTCACGGGGAATTTTTCCGGCACGGGCTCGTTGACGATTGACATCAACACCCAGACCGCCACGGCCGATACGCTGACGATCACCGGCAATTCCAGCGGCTCGACCGCGATCACGGTCAACAACCTGACGCCGACGGTCGGCGCTGCCACGAACATTACGCTGGCGACGGTTTCGGGCACCTCGTCGGCCTCGGATTTCAAGCTGGCAGGCGGAAAGTTCACCATCGGGATGTATGAATACGACCTGAGCTACCAGTCGGGCAGCTTTATTCTTGCATCCAGAATTCTGGTCGATCCCAAGATCTATCAGGGCACGCCGGGGCTCTTGAACACCTTCAATTACATGCAGACGCTGGAACAGCGCGTCGACGGGCGCGCGGCATTGGCGGGCCAGGCCGGCTGAATCACCGTGCATGGGTTCAGCTCAAGGGCGACGCTGACCAACGGCAGCAATCTTGCCGCCAACACCCGCAGCCTGCAGATCGGCACC
This sequence comes from Thiohalobacter sp., assembly GCA_027080445.1. Taxonomy (GTDB): domain Bacteria; phylum Pseudomonadota; class Gammaproteobacteria; order DSM-19610; family DSM-19610; genus Thiogranum. The sequence goes on from JALWRY010000392.1 coordinate 1,606, forward strand.
GATCTGGAATTTGAGCCCGGCGCAACGGGTCGCTGTGTTCTGGGCCTGACCGGGCAGTATGGCAATATGGGCTCTACCGTCACTCCGACCGGCAGCATCGGGACGATCAACACCTCCGCATACGGGATCGGCTTTTACGCCACATGGTATGGCAATGACGGCACCTATGTGGATGCCCAGAGCCAGGTTAACCGGCTGAGCAGCGACATTACCTCTTCAACGGGGGGGACTCTGGCGACGGGGCGGACCTCGATGGCGCGGGCGTTCAGCGTCGAGGCCGGACATCGGGTGATCATGGGCGCGGAATCGGCGCTGGTCCCGCAGGTGCAGCTGTCCTGGGGTGGGTTGAATGGAGGCAGTTTTACCGACAGCACCGGCACCTCGGTCAATCTTGGAAACAGCATCAGCCGGGTCGCCCGGGTCGGGGTGGCTTACGAGTTTGCCCGTAAGGGCGGCAGCAAGTTTTACGCAATCGGCAACGTGATTCACGATTTTTCGGGGGCCAGCTCGGTCACGGTTGGCGCGACCACGACCAGCACGGCGCTGGCCAACCCGGTTCTGGCCGAGATCGGCTTTGGCGGCACGTGGAAATTCGGCAAGTCCGAGATATATGGCGAAGCAAACCTCCGCCAGGCGCTTGGCGGCACCGGTGGAACGGCCAACAATACAAGCTTTGGAGGCACTCTTGGCTTCCGCATGAAGTTTTGATCGTCATGCAGTATCGTTTGGCCCTTACCGCCGCCCTGCTCTTGGCGCTTGCCCTGCCTTTCGCGGGACAAACACAGCAGGTTCCTGAATCAATCTCCGGGCCAAGCAAGTTGGTCGAGACCTATCAGAGCTGGATCGTGCGCTGCGTGACGCCAAAACCAGCCAAGGGCCGGCCGACGCCTAAGCACATCTGCGAGATGGCGCAGGATCTTACGCGCAAACAGGACGGGCAACGTCTGCTGTCGATGGGGCTGCAACCCAGCGACAAGGGCGCGTCGCTGACCCTTGTTGCGCCATTCGGGTTGTTGTTGTCGGCCGGCGTCACGATCACCATCGACGGCAAGAGCGCATCCCACGGCGAATTCCGCACCTGCTTACCGCGGGGCTGTATCTCGATCATCAACCTGTCCCGCAAAACCCTCGATCGCCTCAAATCCGGCAGGACCGCAAAGCTTGCCATGCGTACAACCGGCGGAACGGACTTCGCAATCCAGATCTCCCTTGCCGGTTTCAGCGCCGCGTGGAAAAGACTGATCGGGCTTTAGGCGGCGTCTTCATTTAGGCGAGCCAAGTCATTGCGCAGGCAATGTCAACGAAGGCCTCGATCGGGCATACCGTTAAGCACTGCTTCCGGTACCGGCCGCAGCCTGACTGGGCGGAAGTTCTACTCATGAAAACGTCCGAAACTGTTCAAACGAACCGAGCCACCTCTCGGATCCGAAAACCGGGCGGCGGTTTTACCTGTCGGAAATCGCACTGTCCGAACAATCCGAGCGGGCGCTGAGTTCACAGAGGTTGTTGCCGGGCATGCCGGTGCAGGCCTTTATCCAGACCGGCGCGCGCTCGCCGCTGTCATTTCTACTCAAGCCGTTCACGGATTATCTCGATTATGCCTTTCGCGAGAAATAGGCTTGTGGAACGGATGCCTTGCGGCCAGCATCATGTTCGAAACGCGCCCTGCC
>JALWRY010000393.1 GCA_027080445.1 Thiohalobacter sp.
GACGCTGCCGCTATGTGCCGTCCAAAAATGCCGTCAGCGTGGTGAGGCGCACCAGTGAGGATGTCTACTACTACAAACTTTCTTCTGGCAGCGGCAGCACGGTATCCGCACCTGTGCCCACGACAACCCCGGCCGCGACGATTTCGACTTTTTCCGCGTCATCCTCCACGGTGGCAAGCGGGGGCAGCGTAACCCTGTCATGGTCATCTTCCAATGCAGATTCATGTGTGGCATCCGGTGCCTGGTCGGGGACGCTGGCGTCTTCGGGTACCCGTACCATCAGCAATATAACCAGCAGTGGTACCTATACAATTACCTGTAGTGGCGCCGGTGGCAGCGCCAGCCAGTCGGTTTCTGTCACCGTCAGCCAGGCCGTCAGTGGCGATGTGACATCCGTCCAGGTGACAAACCGTTCGGGCAGTACCGAAACCGGTGTCCCGGTGACGTTTGGCCAGGTCTTCAAGGCGGGTGACGTGCCGGCAGGGATGAGCCTGGTGGCGCGTCTTTCCAGTGGCGCCAATGTGCCGCTGCAGGTTGACGCCAAGGCAACCCACGCAGATGGTTCACTGCGTCACGCCGTATTGACGGCGCGCATTCCCTCGCTGGCGGCAAATGCGTCGCAGAGTGTCGTGTTATCGACCAGCACGACGGCACCGACCGGTGCTGCCGTGAAGCTGTCTGATGTGCTGGCCTCCGGTTTTGATGCAACGGTCACACTGCAGGATGGTACAAGTACCTACACGGCTTCGGCGGCTTCCCTGCTGCAAACAGGAACCCCCAAAGTCTGGTTGTCGGGTCCGGAAGTGACAGAGTGGATTATTGGCGGGCCGGTAAAGACGGCGGGCGGTGTCGCCCACAGCCACCTTGCGGCCTACTTTCATGTGCGCGCCTATGCCGACGGACGGGTGCGTGTCGATGTGTCGGTTGAAAACGGCTGGTTGAAGGTTCCCGGCCCTGGTGCGGTGAACCCGACGGTTACCATCAAGGTCGGTGGCAACACCGTGTATGGCCCGGTTGCGCAGCCCATGTCGCATCATACGCGCTGGCACCAGGTTTACTGGTGGAAAGCTTCCGGTGCCGCTGATCCGAAGATTACGGTCAGCCATGATATTAACTATCTACAGGCCACGGGCGCGGTACCGAATTACATCGATGGACTGACCCCGAGTGATGCGGCGCTGAACGCACTGAATCAGACGAACATTCCCATGGATAACGGGCAGCAGACGGATGACATGGGTACGGCCGGTTACCAGCCTGCGCTTGGTATTCTGCCGCTGTGGGATGCCCTGTATGCTGTCAGCGGCGATTATCGCGCCAGTGCTTCGGTACTCGCCAATGCCAGTGGCGGTGGCGCCTACAGCATGCACTACCGGGATGAATCGACTGGTGAACCATTGGCTTTTTCGGCCTATCCCAACCTGTCCGAGCAGAATAACTCACTGCCGACCGCCACAGGCGGTAATCCGCTCCGCAATGAGTTCAACCACGAACCCTCGATCGGTTTTATGGCCTACCTGATCAGTGGTGACTACTACTACCTTGAAGAAATGGAATTCTGGACGACCTGGAATTACCTCTGGACCAGTCCCGATTATGGCAGGCAGGGATCGAAGGGTATCTTCGGCAGCGAAGTCCGTGGACAGGCCTGGGCCTTGAGAACCCTGGGGCAGGCCGCTTATATCGCGCCGGATAATGACCCGTTGAAGTCAGAGTTCGAGTCAAGCCTGTCGGCAAACCTGAGCTACATCAGCAGCGTCTATTCTTCCAATCCGTCCGCCAATAAACTGGGCGGCATACAATCCTACGACGGTTATACGCAGTTCAAACCCTGGATGGATGATTTCTACACCATGTCCATGGGCTACCTGGTCGATCTCGGGTTCAGCCAGGCTACCGAGATGCGTAACTGGAAGGCAAAGAATCCGCTGGGTCGTATGGGTACCACCGATTATTGTTATATCAAGGCGGGCGCCTATGTGATGACTGTCGGCACCAGCAACACGAACTGGTTCCCGGATTTTGCCACGTTGTACCAGCAGAACTTTGGCGCCAATACCTCCTGCCCGGAAGGTGCGCTGATGACGGGCTATCCGACAGAGCCTACCGGCTATGTGGCTAACCTGCGTCCTGCACTGGCGACGGCAGTGGATGCCGGTTTGCCCGGGGCCGTAACAGCCTGGAACCGGATGTTGAATTCACAGCAACAGCCGAACTTCAACGATAATCCGATCTGGGGTATTTCGCCGCGTTCATTGAACGGAACCAGTGGCGGCAGCACCTCGGGCAGTGGTACGACGACAAGCGGTGGTACAGGCACAGGCGGTACCACGACGGGTGGCACAACGACGGGTGGTACCGGTACTACTACTACCACCACCACAACGCCGCCGCCAACACCACCCGCCCCGGTCGTTTCACTGAGTGCAAGCGCAAGCAGTGTCCAGGCAGGCGGTTCCTCTACGCTGAGCTGGTCCGCCACCAATGCCACGAGTTGTACGGCGTCCGGCGCCTGGTCCGGAACCCGGGCGACTTCCGGGAGCCTGGCGCTGACCGGCCTGGCGAGTACGGGTCTGTATAACCTGAGTTGCAGCGGTGCCGGCGGTAGTGGCGCTGCAAGTCTTACCATTTACGTGACGAATGCCGCCACGGGCAGCAGTACCGCGCAATTGCCCGTGATGAATTTCGGTAGCTACGCCGATGGCGCTGACCCGACCGGCTGGATGGATACCGGCGCCAATAACAGCCTGTCTTCCGACCAGACACTCTTCAAGGTGTTCACTGTGGGGGGCAACAAGGTATTCGGGACAACGTATACGGCCAACAGCAACATTCATTCGCACTATGTGGGTAATGGCAGCGCGCAGTGGACGAACTATCGTTACACCGGACGTATGCGCATGAGCGGGGCCAAAGACGGCATTGGCGTGACATTCTTTTCCGATTTCCCGCGTTCAAACGCCTATTACCGTTTGCGCAGTGAATCGGGCAGTTCATTCTACCTGTCGCCTCATGGCGCGGGGATCGCCTGTACCGGCACCACGGACACTGGTGTGGTGCCGGCGGCCAATACCTGGTACCGCTTCAAGGTCGAGGTTCGCGATACCGGTTCCCTGACCGACGTCAAGGCCAGGATCTGGGCGGATGGAACCAGCGAACCGTCCAGCTGGCAGGTCAGTTGTACGGACAGCGGGACACGTCGTGTGGCGGGAACCGTCGGCCTGTGGAGTGTGGTTGGCGGTGTCGATACCGGCGCCAAGTACTGGGATGATCTCGCTGTGGAGCCGCTGGGCAGCAGTACGACCAGCGGTGGTACAACGACCACGACGGCAGCGGCCGCCCCGGCGCCGACGGTGTCTTTCTCCGCCAGCCCCGCAACGGTTGCTTCCGGCGCCAGCACGACGCTGAACTGGTCGTCCACGAACAGCACTTCCTGCGTGGCCTCGGGCGGCTGGTCCGGCAGCAGGGCCACGTCCGGTTCCCGGACAGTCGGGCCGCTGACCTCGGACAGTATCTATTCGTTGAGCTGTACCGGTAATGGCGGCACCGCGACCCGGCTTATCTCCGTGAGTGTTCAGGCGGCGCCGGTCAATACCAGTGATACGGACAACGACGGGCTTGCCGATGCCTGGGAGATGCAGTATTTCGGTAACCTCAACCGGGATGGCAGTGGCGACTTTGACCAGGATGGATTGATTGACCAGCTCGAGTTCAGCCTGGGCGTCGACCCGACAAACCCGGACACCGACGGTGACGGAATCTCTGACGGGGTCGAGTACCAGAACGGCACGAACCCTGCGGTTGTCACCACGACACTGAGTGCGCCGTCGGTAAACGTCGCCAGTATTGTTTCCATTACCCGCCCGGTTATTGCCGCGTTGTTGCCGGCGGGCGCCGTGCAGGCCGCTGCATCGACCGGGTCTTCGTCAATCGTCGCAATCCGCTGGCAGATCAGTCGTGTGAATAATTTCACGCAGCTGGTGCTGGACCGCGAAAGTGGCGTTGTCGAAAACCTGGGATTACCCGATGGCTTACTGCAGGTGAACAGCCAGTACTGGGTCAGGATCAAGGTCCGCGATGCCCAGGGACGGCGTTCGGCATGGTCCCAGCCGGCCGGATTCCAGACCGAGTCGTCCAGTCCCGTGGATGCGGATGGTGACGGTGTACATGACCAGTTCGAGGTGTCAGGTTTTGTTGACAGCAACGGAAACGGCGTCAACGACATTGATGAAGGCATCTGTAACCTTCACGATGCGGCCAGTGGTGGAGTGACCGGGTTCCAGACGTCTGAAGGCACCATCCAGTGTGTTTCGTCGATGACGCTGGGGAGCGTACCCGGTGCAGCCCCCGCGCCAGGGACGAGTAACAGCGATCTGGGAAAACGCATGTCTCACGGGATGTTCAACTTTATCATCAAGGGACTGCCTGTCGACCCCAATTTCCCGGCCACTGTAGCAGTTACGGTACACCTGCCGCCGAATGGAGACAAGTTCGGCAAGTGGTACAAGTACGATGACACCGCGGATGCCGTGACTGATTTTACGGACAATGTCGTGTTTGACGGCAATCGCGCCACCCTTATCCTGACCGATGGCGGCGCCGGCGATGCCGATGGTGTCGTGAACGGTATTATTGTGGATCCGAGCGGCCCGGCCCAGGTGGGTAGCTCTGCCAGTAGTGGCGGCGGTGGCGGCGGCGCTGTTCAATGGCCGGGGCTGTTGTTCCTCACGCTGCTGGCGCTGTTCGGCAGGATGCGCGACCTGGACACCAGGCGGCAATCGTGATCGGCCTTTGCTGAACGGATGTATCGTTGGGAAAGTACTGAAAAAGAGCGGCCCAGGCCGCTCTTTTTCTATACCATAGCCCGTACTGTGTTTCAGTCAACGTTGCTAAGGGGGCAATGTGGGGGCTTTTTACCTGGTACGCCGCGACAACGACAATATGGAGCTGTTTTCAGCGCGCTGTGAAGCGCTCTCGAAACAGATGGCTTTACAGGGCTTCGATACGCCGAAAAAGCTGCAGGGCCGGTATTTCGATGTATTCGTCTATCCCAAGCAGAATCACCCCGGTGAAAATTATATCGAGTACGAGGGGGGTGATTTTTGCGCCTGTGTTGGCACACTGATCTACCAGGGGCAATCCGGCGCCAGTGCGCTTGACTGTTACTTCAGGGATTTCAGACCAGAGGCTCCCCCCGGTGAAACACTGTACGGCGCGTTTTGCCTCATCGTGCAAAAGAACGGGAAGCTCTTCCTGCTGTCAGACCGCCTGGGCGTCTACAAGGTCTATCACGGCCCACAGGCGGCTGTCTGGTCGAGCTCGTTTCTGGGTGTTGCCGGCACCTTGCAAAATCCACACATCAATCTCCAGGCCGTCTATGAGTTTGTCTTCCAGGGCGCCACTTATGGTAATGAAACCGTCTTTCGTGACGTGCAACTGCTGGACTGCGATGCCGTGTACCGGCTTGACCGCGAGGTTCAGCCGGTGGCCCGCGGCGGCCGTTTACGCGCCCCGCAGCTTTCCCGTGCCTCAATGGCCGGGTTGCTCGAAGAAAACCTTTCCGCGCTTGGAAGCCTGTACCAGGGGATTGCCGGGTGTTTTGGTGACGCGGTCGATACCGCCTTGTCGGGGGGCTACGATTCGCGCCTGACACTGGCCCTGTTGAAGGCACAGGGGCTTTCGCCGAGTGTGCATGTCTACGGGAAGTCGACCGATATCGATGTCAGGGTAGCCCGGGAAGTTGACCGTGGCGAGGGCCTCGGGCTGGAACACGTCGATAAAAGCACCTTCCCGCGGGTACCGGAAGAGGCATTCAGTGAGATCGTTGAAACGAACCACTACGTCTTTGACGGTTGCCCGACCGACGGTATTTTTAATAATGGCTCGGACCTGGAAACGCGCAGGCAACGGTGTGCAACAGGGACGCTGATGCTGAACGGGGGCGGGGGAGAAGTCTTCCGGAATTTCTACTACCTGCCGGACAAGCGCTATTCTGTACGCCAGTTGTTGTGGACCTTCTACAGCCAGTTTGATCCCGGTGTTACAACAGCTGCATTCGACGAAGAAGCCTATTACCGGCGCCTTGAGAAAAAAATCCTCGATGTCCTTGGGACGGAAGATGTGATGTTAAGCCGTACGGAAGTCGAACTGGTCTACCCGCTGTTCCGTTGTCGTTACTGGATGGGGAAAAATAATTCGGTAAACAACCGGCTCGGTTATGCGCTGACGCCGTTTATTGATTACGAGATTGTCAAACGGGCGATCAGGATTCCGCTGAAATACAAGAACCACGGTCGATTCGAGGCCGCCCTGATACAGGCTGTCAGCCCGGCGCTGGCCGCCTACGCGTCGGCCTATGGGCATAATTTCAGCGGTCCCCCGGGGCTGCGTCACCGGCTGTCGGACCAGTTGACCTTGCGTCGGCCGACGCGTCTTCGCCGCTACCTGTACCGTATAAAAGCCAGGCGCCTGACAGGTGAGCGGCCATATCCGCTGGACAAGGCTTACCTTGAGACAGTGATGGATGCGCAGTTCCCGTACCTGGGGGAACTGTTCAGGGTGCAGGCGAACCGGGATAATGCCCAGTACAATCGCATGTGTACACTGGAGTACCTGTTCCAGAAAACCTCGGCACAACTGCCCGGGTAAGCGCTTCTGCAAGAAGAAAAATATCATGGCAACAACGACAACGGATTTTCTTGTGATTGGCGGAGGCATTATCGGGGTCAACCTGGCGCTCCGCGCCAAAGAACGTTATCCCGACAGTAAAGTCACGCTCATCGACAAGGAAGCGGATTTCGGCCTGCACGCCAGCGGGCGCAACAGTGGTGTGTTGCATGCCGGGTTTTATTATTCCGCTGACAGCCTGAAGGCGAAATTTACCCGTGACGGTAATGCCGCCCTGACGGCCTATTGCCTTGAGAAGGGGCTTTCGATCAACCGTTGCGGGAAGCTGGTGGTCGCTAAAGACGAAAGCGAACTCGCCGGCCTGGATACCTTGCTGGAACGGGGCAGGAGGAACGGTGTAGAGGTCCATGAGCTGAGTGAGGATGAAGCCAGGGTGCTGGAACCGCGCATCAAAACCTGCCAGAAAGCGCTCCATTCACCGACGACATCATCCGTGAACCCTAAACAGGTGATGGCTTCGCTGGTACAGGACGCTGTGCGGGCCGGGGTCGAGATGTGTGCCGGCGAGGCTTACCGGGGACACCAGGGTAAACGCGTACAACTGAGTACACGCCATATCGAGTGTGCTTATGTCATCAATGCGGCCGGTCTGTACGCGGATAAAATCGCCAGGGACTACGGGTTTTCCCGGCGCTACCGGATTTTGCCGTTCAAGGGCTTGTACCTGTACGTGGAAGAACCCGGCGAGCCACTCAGGACCAATATCTACCCGGTACCTGATCTGAAGAACCCTTTCCTCGGCGTACACTTTACCATCACCGAAACCGGTGCCGTGAAAATCGGTCCAACGGCCATACCGGCGTTCTGGCGCGAACACTACGGGGGATTGAAGAACTACCGGTTCAATGAGTTTGCCGAAATTGTCTGGCGAGAACTTGGTCTGTTTGTGCGCAATAAAAACGATTTCCGTGGCCTGGCGTTTGCGGAAATGCAAAAGTATTTCAAAACCACGATGTCGCGTCTGGCATCGGAACTCGTCTCCGGTCTGAAGCCTGAGCAGTGTACGCACTGGGGGGCACCGGGCATCCGCGCCCAGTTGCTGGATATCGAAAAAGGCGTTATGGAAATGGATTTTCGGTACGAAGGCGATGACCGGTCATTTCACGTGTTGAACGCGGTATCTCCGGCATTTACCTGTTCACAACCGTTTACCGCTTACCTGTTCGATAAAATCAGCAAGCTGGTCAACTGACTGAAGCGGGATGTCGTGCTTATATCGGGGGCGGTTGATCTGGCTCAAGGCCTGAGATTTCAGGTATGCTAGAGTTCTTAATCAGGATTCGGACGCAAGTACATAAGACAGAGGCTTTTTATGGATACCAGTGGTTATCACTATGTATCAACAGGCCAGACGTCAACGGTGGATTTGCAGAGAAGTGCAATGCTGGCGAGCAACCTTGGCAGGGAGCGGCTGAAGCCTGACTGGAGCAATCCCGATTACCTGCTCTATTGGCACCGTACCCGCAATTTTCGCCGGTGCTTGCAGCGCTTGCCCGGAAAACCCCTGGATATCCTGGATGTGGGTGGCCGGATTCAACCGTATCGACCCCTGCTGGAAACGCGGATCAATACCTATGTCGCGATTGATCCCCAGATGGAGGGGCTGGTCGACATTGTTGCCAAGGGGGAATCGCTACCCTTAAAGTCGAGGATGTTTGATTTTGCCATCTGTTCACAGGTGCTGGGTTATGCCGATAATCCACAGCATATCGTCGATGAGGTATTGCGGGTATTGAAAGATGATGCCCTGTTTTTTTTATCGGTACCGGCCCTGTCGCCACGCCACCATGACGAACGGTGGCGTTTCCTGCCGGAAGGCATCGAAGTGTTACTGAAGCATTTCCGCAATGTTGAGATTATTCCGGAAGGCTACTCGGTTGCGGGCGTGGTGCGAACGCTCAATGAGGGGTTGAACCTTAACTCGAAGCGCGCCCTGATGAAGAAAATTCTTTCCCGCGTGGTGTTCCCGGCGACCAACTGGACCGGCATGAAAATGGATAAACTGGTCGGACACAGCGAGCGTTTTACCGCCAACTACAGCATTATTGCTGTTAAGTAGACCAACATATAGTAAATAAGCTGTTGTATATATTAATCTATTTATATTTTAAGTGATAATTCTTGCGTAAAGAATGTAGTTTCCGTAAAAACACGTCATAATTATAGAAAGACATAATAATGACGGAAAAATTCCGTGTAGGGACCTGTCAGTGGATAATAAAAAGTCCTGGCCTGTAGTCGGTGTGTTCGGTCACTACGGCAATGAGAATCTGGGCGATGAGGCAATCATTACCGCCGTTCTCCAGAATCTGCGAAAACTCTGGCCTGATGTCGAGGCCAGATGTTTCTCTATTGTTCCGGAAGACAGCGCACAGCGTCACCAGGTGGCGGCTTTCCCGATCCGTTGGCGTCCGGCTCCCACGACACAGGCGCGGAAGGACAAGGCTTCGTCAGAGGGCCCGGAGCTGGTTTCCCGTCTATCGAATGAAAATAAAAAACCATCGTTAAAAGACAGGCTTAAGACGTTACCGGTCATGGGCTTTGGCATCCGGGTGCTTGGCCGATTGCGCGCCGCCGGCCAGCAAACCCTCCAGGAGATTGCCTTCCTGGGGGAATCCTACCGGGCTGTCAAGGCGCTCGACCTGCTGATGATCACCGGTTCCAACCAGTTCCTGGATAATTTCGGTGGTCCCTGGGGATTTCCCTACACACTGCTCAAATGGTCTGTTCTGGCAAAACTTGCCGGGGTAAAGGTGTTCTTCGTCAGTGTCGGCGCCGGCCCGCTGGAAGCGCGTCAGAGCCGTTTGCTGGTGCGTTGCGCATTGTGGTTTGCCGATTACCTCTCCTTGCGTGACGAACCCTCTCGGCAACTGATTGCGGGCACGGGGTCAAAGTGCAGGGGGCTTGTCTACCCGGATCTGGCCCACAGCCTGGATATGAGCGCGGTCGCCCCCCGGTCCACGGTAACCGCTTCCCGCGATGCCGGTCCACGGGTGATCGGGATCAACCCCATGCCGATGTACGACAGCCGTTACTGGTGCGAGAAAGACGATACAAAATACCGGGCCTACCTGGATCGGCTGACGGAATTCTCAGCCTGGTTGATCGAGGCCGGCTACGAGGTGTTCTTTTTCCCCACCCAGCCGAAAGATGAACTGGTGATTGACGATATAAGCCGGGCGCTTGCAGAAAAAGGGCTTCAGGACGGCGCATACAAAAAGGCGGGTGACAGTGTTTACACGCTGATGGATATTATCCAGTCGGCCGACCTGATTGTGGCAACGCGGTTCCACGGAACCGTCCTGTCATTGCTCAGCGGGAAGCCGACACTGTCCGTCTGTTACTACCGGAAAACAGCCGACCTCATGAAAGATATGGGGCAGGGGCAGTATGCCTTGCCGCTCGAAGACCTGTCTTTTGACTCCCTGGTGAGTACATTCAGACAATTGCACGGGAACTGGTCGGAAGCGGCCGAAAAGATACGTGCAAGAAACCGGGAATATGTCGATAAACTGGATGAGCAATATGGACACATCAGGGAACTCATGGAGGGCGACGCCGTGGAAGCGGCAAAACGGTCATGCGGGTAGCCACTGAATGAACGCACAGCAAGATAAATCGCAGCAGGATCCGCCGAGGCCAAAGGTCAGTGTCGGTATGCCGGCCTATAATTCCGCTGAGTTTATTACCGATGCTATCGAATCCATTCTCAACCAGACGTTCCGGGATTTTGAACTGATTATCTCCGACAATGCCTCCACGGATAACACGCAACAGATTTGCGAGGACTTTGCCCGCCAGGACAATCGTGTCCGTTACTTCAGGAACGAGAAGAATGTCGGCGCCTCGGACAACTACAATGCCGTGTTCCACCATGCGCGGGGCGAGTATTTCAAGTGGGCGTCGTCCAATGACCTGTGTGCCGCCGACTTTCTCGGCAAGTGCGTCGACGTACTGGATGAAAGGCCGGATGTGGTCCTGTCCTATCCCAGGGCGCGCCTGTTCACCGACAACCCGGATGAAGGGGAAGACTACGAGGACAACCTGGATCTCCAGGATGAGAACGCATGCGCACGGTTTGTAAAGTTCATGGAAAACATCCGGCTGAATAATGTCATGAACGGGGTGATCCGTTCAGCTACACTCGGCAGGACCGCATTGATCAAGACGTTCTTTTCTTCGGACATGAGTCTTATGGCCGAAGTCGCCATGCACGGCAAGTTCGTCGAAATCCCCGATTACCTGTTTTACCGGCGGATGGACGAGCAGACGGCGACAAAACTCAAAAGCGAAGAAGAGGTGCTCAAGCACTATGACCCGGACCTGAAAAATCCGATGTTGTTTCAAAACTGGAAAATCCACTTTGAGTACCTGTCAGCCGCCCTGCGCGCACCGGTTTCTGTTTCCGAACGCCTGTGCCTGGTGAAGTGCATGCTGAAACAGATCGTATGGGACCGGGCGCCACTGGCAACGGATGTGATCGAGGCTGTCAGGTTTTTCCCCCGCTATATTGACAGTAAATAACGGCCGGGGCATACCGGATTGTTTTAACTTACCCTTGTTCATTTAGGTGGAATAATGAGTACAGAGAAAAAAGGCGGTTCTGCCTGTCGTTTTTGCGGCGCACCCCTGTCGCATTCGTTTGTAGACCTCGGGATGTCACCCCTGTGTCAAACGCATATCGAACCTGAACAGCTTAACCAGATGGAGCCGTTTTATCCCCTGCACGCTTATGTGTGCGATCAGTGTTTCCTGGTGCAGCTGGATGAATATGTATCCCCGGACGATATTTTCAGTGATTATGCCTACTTTTCGTCGTATTCGGATAGCTGGGTGGAACATGCCAGGAAATATGCGCATGATATGACCGAGCGTTTCGGTTTCAACCAGGACAGCAAGGTGATGGAGATTGCCAGTAACGACGGTTACCTGCTCCAGCATTTTGTCGCCATGGGAACCCCGGTTCTCGGTATAGAGCCCGCCGCCAATGTGGCGGAAGTGGCGGTAGAGAAGGGGGTGCCTACCACGGTGCAATTTTTCGGCGCTGAATCCGCCGCTTCCATCAAGGCGGAGTTTGGTGCGGCAGACCTGCTGCTGGGGAATAACGTGCTGGCGCATGTGCCGGACATTAACGACTTCGTTTCCGGGATGAAGATTCTTCTCAAACCGGGTGGCGTCATTACCATGGAGTTCCCCCATCTCTACCGTTTGATGGAAAGCAACCAGTTCGACACCATCTACCACGAACATTTTTCCTACCTGTCGTTCATGACGGTTGAAAAAGTGTTTGCGCACCATGGCATCACCCTGTTCGATGTCGAGGAGCTGAAATCCCACGGCGGTTCTATCCGCATATTCGGCCGACACAGCGAAGATGACAGCAAACCGGTGGGCGATCGCGTGAATGCCCTGAGACAACGTGAGCTGGATGAAGGATTCGCTACCCTGCAGAAGTACCGTGATTTCGAGGAAAACGTCAAGGAAACCAAACGCAAGTTACTGGAGTTCCTGATTCAGGTTAAGCGGGAGGGTAAATCCGTGGTTGGCTACGGTGCGCCGGGGAAGGGCAATACACTGCTCAACTATTGCGGTATCCGCCAGGATTTCCTCGACTATACCGTGGACAGAAGCCCGCACAAACAGGGGCGTTACACACCGGGTACGCGCATTCCTATCCTGGCGCCGGAAAGGATTCACGAAACACGCCCGGACTATGTCCTTATACTGCCGTGGAACCTGCAGAAAGAGATCGTGGAACAAATGGCTTACGTTCGGGAGTGGGGCGGTAAATTCGTGGTTCCCATACCGGAAGTCAGGGTGCTTGATTAATTATACAATCGCGCCCTCTGGCAGGGCGGGGAAAATTCAGGAGTAGAGGAAATGAAGGTATTCGTTACGGGTGTTGAAGGCTACATCGGCGTTTTGCTGGCGCCCATGTTGCTTGAGCGTGGTCATGAAGTCGTCGGGCTGGATACCGGTTACTACCGGGACGGCTGGCTTTACAGCGACAATCAAAGCATCAGGGCCTTTCCCCGG
>JALWRY010000394.1 GCA_027080445.1 Thiohalobacter sp.
ATATTGCAGCTCAATCTATTTGAAAAGCGTGATCTGATGGCGCTGCTCAGAGGTGATCCACCGCGCGATAACCAACCCGATGTTAATCAGATGGTTTTGCTGTGAAAGTTAACGGGACAGCAGTGATTACGATTAATCCGTTATCTGTCGCGTTTGTCGGGGTCCCGGGGACGCTTGAGGGTGGTCGGGAATACAGCTTTTCAGCGAAAGTGACAGGTGGGTCGGGAACAAATGAAGGTATCTATATTGACCTCGGTGTAAACCATGGGATTCTGGAACGTAAGAATTTCAAAACAGATGCACAGGGTGAAATCAACTTTACACTACAGACCCCGGCAACCGGCGGAAATCTTCGGCTGGTAGCCCGCGCAGACGTCAATAATCCGGTTGTACAAACGATCGCCGTAAACAGTGCTCCATCTCCGGTGCGTGCCGTTAGTGGTTTTGTTGTTACCGGGTTAAACGGCAACCTTTCCGCGGCATACAGCGGGTTCGACAGTGTGCAGCGCACTGTTCAATATCAGGCGTCGAGTAAGGTGGCGCTCACGGGCGCGTCGGGCGCCAGTTGGCAACTCGGTTTCGATGCGTACCATCTGATTAATCGTGAGCCCGTTTACTTTAACCGGTTTTTCAATCTTGTTGATGACGATGGCAGGCAATACAAAGCGACGCCCAACAATGTCACCCGCAGCAAGGATTCGCCAGCTTTTGGCCTGTATAGCGCTGTATTCAACAACTCGGCACTTAACGGTTCGACTGAACAAAGTGTTTGGGCGCTGCCATACACTCCGGCACTCGAAATTACACAACCAGCCTACAATTTCTGGTTGCGTGCCAACAAGGCCGGCCGGGTGCTGACCGTTGGCAATACCTTAACGCTGGATTTGTTGCCGGACAACACGCTATCTGCAAGCATCCAGACCTCGGCCGGTATACAGACCCTAACCTCTGTACCGCTGACGCCCGGTGTTTGGCAAAAAGTCGCGCTGGGTTTCAACGGAACTAACTATTATCTGGCTGTTGACGAGTCCGTCAGCCAGGTTGCCGGGACAGGCACACAGGTCCAGTACGCCACGCCACCGGCGACAGGTGTCCGGTGGATTGAGCTGGGTGGTGGAATTGATGGGGCGGTGAGCGGTTTTCGTATCTATGACTGGAGTCAACCACCCTTACTGAAGTTTGCGCAGAGCAGCGGCAGCTATGATGCAGGGGGGGGTGCGTTGGTTGATGTACTACCCGGCGACGCCTATCAACAAGCCTCAACCGGTGCAGTGCCTGTGACAGTCGGTATTATGTCTGGTTCTGCTGAAACAGCCATACAGGTGTTTTCACGCGCTACCTACGATACTTATGCCCGCAGCTATGCAGACGTTCTCGGGCTGGCGACAGTAGCAAGTTCGGATATTGCGACCGACCTGTCGATTGCCGAGCTGTTCCCGAGTGCGGATCAGCCGATGGCGTCATTGTTTGGAAAGTTTGTTGACGCCGACGCCGGCGGTCCGCTTCAAGTCGTGTTATCAGCTTTTGCATGGATGCAGCTTCGACCGGATATGGAGACCTTGTACCCCTCGATACAGACTTTTCAGAGCTATTATCAGACGCAGCAAAATCAACCCTTGCTATCATTCGCGGTACAGAATCTGGCCGAAGCAGTGACCCAGGCAATCAACGGGAATAATTTCATCCTGAAAACACTGACGACGGGTATGGTGGTGTGGGGTGAGCTGATTGATGCAAGCCCGTCGGCGGCGAACACGGTCGCGGCAGCCATCCAGAACCGCGCGGACTTCTGGACCTGGATTCGCTTCATGAGCCTGCCGGCCAATGGTTAGGCGGGTCCGATCATACCCATACCAAGGCCAGATATGACCTGTGATCGGGTTAAACCGACACTCAATGTCGGAACCGCATTGGCTTACTCGGATGTGGCGTGCCGCGTCAGGGGGCCGATTGTCGCTGACCTGGTCAATGACTGGATAAGCCATGACCCCGATGTAGCGGCGGACCCGAGTCTGTTGAGCGATAATTTCCGGTCACTCATTTACAGTCTGCGAGGCGCACCCTTTGAATTGACCAAATTACTGTTCAAGAGCACCAATGCGGTTGCGGCCAACGACTACTCACTGATCCCGCAAGCCCATGCGGCCGTGCCCGTAGCCGTTGCAAGACTACTGGTCTTCTCGCTGAAAGCCGCCGTGCGGGCAGCTGCCAGCAAGGGGCCGGTGAACATGGCGAATTTCCTGAAAAACGGCACCACGTCGCGCTTCTCGCCACTGGAACTGCTGACGGCGATAGCCTACTTGCAGTCACGCGACCCGACCTCGCCCTTTGCGTGTTCAAATTGTGTACCGCTTAATACTAAAGTGGCAGAAAACGTAAACGCCAACCTGTTACGCTGGATCACCGGCCTGGCGATCGCCGACAAGGGCCAGATCGCCGACGAAGAGATCACGCGCAAGCAATGCATGCTCACCAACCAGGCGCACGGCGCGGCGTTTGAACTGGTGGCGACGGCAGCCTACCACGCCATGTTCGAGTTTGCCGGGAAGCGCGAGTTTGAAATACTGGCCGCCGACCCCCGTCCCGAAATTGAGGTGGCGTTAATGCACAAACCGCGCGGCCGGGTTAAGCACTACGGTAACAGCCCACACAAGCGTGCGCCGGACCTGATCCTGGAGGGTGAGGGCAGCGGAAAACGCTACTGGGTTGAGCTCAAATCCTGGCGTTTCAAAAGCAATTATGTGAACGCCAACAAAACCCTCAATGCCGGCCGGTTCCCGCGTTGGAACGGGAAGTCGCGGTCGACCAGGCTGAAATACACCACGCAGGCGCACCGGCAGCATTTTCTTGATTTTGCGGCGGAGCAGGATGCTTTGTTAGCAGATTATTGGAATACTAACCGTGCTGATCCACGTGATCGTGATCTAAAACCGGCCAGCCACCGCACCTGGATGCAGGTATGGAAGAGCGAACAGCGAGAATTCGTGCCGTTCCGCAAGAAAGGCCGCAAGTCGCCGGGCCCCCGGCAAGTCATCAATGTGGCAACCCCGTGGATCGATACAGCCCGCGTCCCGTTGATCAACACGCGTTTCAGGTTGTTACAGGAATTCCTGACCAGTGCGCCATCGAAGATCAGCGCCGGTGCATACAAGCAATCGATCGGTTATGCCAGAAGTGAGCATGCCCGGCGCTACCAGCAGCGCAATATCGGCCGCCTTGACGGCACGGTTGCGCCCTTTACCCTGAGCTATATGTTGTTG
>JALWRY010000395.1 GCA_027080445.1 Thiohalobacter sp.
GCATCGGCCAGCTCGCGCATGGCATCGAGATCGTGCCCGAACGCCGGACCACGGCTACCGTCTGTGGCCTGTGCGACTTGCGCCTGCGCACCGATGGCCTGGGTAACGATCGGGTACACCGCAAACGCATGCGCGGAAAATACGGCGGACGTTTGTGGCGACAGGAAGGCCCGCGCCACCAGTTCCAGCACATCGTTGGAACCGTTGCCCAGGGTGATCTGGTCTGTGGACACGCCATGTCGTTCCGCCAGCGTCGCCTTTAGATCGAAACCGTTACCGTCCGGGTAACGCGCCAGTTCGTCAAAACCACCCCGTAACGCATCCAGCACGGCGGCCGAGGGGCCCAGCGGGTTTTCATTGGAAGCCAGTTTGACCGCATCACGAATACCGTACTCCCGTTCCAGTTCGCTGAGCGGCTTGCCGGGCGCATAGGGGCGCAGGGCCTGCACGCCGGGAATGGCCGATTCAAGGATATCCACGGTCATTCACAACTCGCACCTGGGGTAGGAACCCAGCACCTTGAGCATGGACGCGCGCGATTCCAGTTCGGCCAGTGCGGCGGCGACATTTTCATCCTCGCAATGCCCGTCGACATCGACAAAGAACACGTAATCCCATTTGCTCTGGCGCGAAGGCCGCGATTCGATCTTGGTCATGCTCACGCCGTGGCGGGACACCGGCTCCAGCAGGGAATACAGCGCACCGGCCTTGTTGTGCAGCATCACCATCAGCGAGGTCTTGTCCTTGCCGCTACGCCCGACCAGGTGCTCCCCGATAATCAGGAAGCGCGTGGTGTTATTCGGGTCATCCTCAATATTCGCTGCGAGAATATCCAGCCCGTAGGTTTGCGCGGCCGCTTCGCTGGCGATAGCGGCAATCGTGCTGTCCTTGCCGGCCTGCCCGGCCGCTTCGGCATTGCTGCTGACGGCCACGCGTTCCACACCGGGAAGGTTGGCGTCCAGCCACTCCCGGCACTGCGCGAGCGATTGCTGGTGCGCATGCACGGACTTCACAGCATCGAGCCCTCCACCCTTGCCGATCAACTGGTGGTGAATACGCAGCTCGACATCGCCGCAGATCTTCAACGGCGAGCGAATGAACATATCCAGGGTGTGATTGATGGCGCCTTCGGAAGAATTTTCCACCGGTACCACACCGAAATCGGCGCTGCCGGCTTCCACCTCACGGAAAATCTCGTCAATCGCCGACAGCGACCTGAGTTGTATGGCGTGGCCGAAGTGCTTGAGCGCGGCTTCCTGCGTATAGGTGCCTTCCGGTCCGAGGTAGGCCACCATCAGGGGTTGCTCAAGCGCCAGGCAGGCCGACATGATTTCACGGAACAGGCGGGTGATTTCATCGTCGGAAAGCGGCCCGGCATTGCGCTCACGCACACGTCGTAACACTTCCGCCTCGCGCTCCGGCCGATAGAATACCGTGGTACTGGCATCCTCGGCGCGCTTGGCTTCCGCCACCTGCTGCGCGCAACGGGCGCGTTCGTTCAGGAGTGTCTGGATCTGCTCGTCCAGCGCATCGATACGTTGGCGCAGTTGATCGAGCCTGGACTCAGTCATTGCACACCTAGATGACCCGCACCGACAATACGCCTTCGATAGCGGCAATCCTGTCGCGGCATTCCGGGGTGATTTCACATTGCACATCGACCAGTGTGTAGGCCAGATCGCCCCGTGACTTGTTGATCATGTCGTTAATGTTCAGCCCGGAATCCGCCAGTGCGGTGGAAATCTGGCCGAGCATATTCGGCACATTGGTGTTCACCACGCACAGGCGGCCGGCGCCGCCGCGCTTCATGTACAGCTTGGGAAAATTGACCGAGTTACGCACATTGCCGTTTTCGAGAAAATCGCTCACCTGGTCGGCGACCATGATGGCGCAGTTGTCCTCGGCTTCTTTGGTCGAAGCGCCAAGGTGTGGCAGTGTGATCACCCGGGGGTGTTCCTTGAGCAGGTTGCTGGGGAAATCACACACGTAGGCGTAGACCTTGCCCTCGCCCAGCGCCTTGACCACGGCCTCGTCATCGATAATGCCGTTACGCGAAAAATTCAGCAGCACGACATTGTCGCGCATGGTGCGCAGGCGTTCTTCATTGATCATGTGGCGTGTCGCATCGACCAGCGGGACGTGGAACGTCACGAAATCACTACGCGCAAGCAGGTCATCGACACCCGCGGCCTGCTCGACATCGGATGACATCTGCCAGGCGCTCTGCACGGTAATATCCGGGTCATAACCGATGACATTCATACCCAGCGCATGCGCAGCGTTGGCTACCTGTACACCAATGGCGCCAAGACCGACAACGCCCAGTGTTCGGCCCGGCAGTTCGAAACCGGCAAAGTTTTTCTTCCCGGATTCAACCTGCTTGCTGATCTCGCTGTCTTCACCTTCGAGACCGCGCGCAAAGGACCAGCCCTGGCAGAGATTCCGCGCTGCGATCAACATACCGGCGATCACCAGTTCCTTGACCGCATTGGCATTGGCGCCGGGCGCGTTGAACACCGGCACGCCACGCTTGCTCATTTCGTCCACCGGGATGTTGTTGACACCCGCACCGGCGCGACCAATCGCTTTCACCGAGGCCGGGATGTCCCAGTTATGCATATTGAACGAGCGCAACAGGATGGCGTCCGGGTGTTGCATCTCGGAAGCCACTTCGTAGGTCTCGCGCGGCAGGCGTTCCAGGCCGGCTACGGAGATATTGTTCAGGGTGAGTATTTTATACATAGTCATACCGTTCCGGTTTAGCCGTGGCGCTTCTCGAACTCGCCCATGAAATCGATCAATGCGGCAACACCTTCTTCCGGCATGGCATTGTAGATACTGGCACGCATACCACCGACGGAGCGATGTCCCTTGAGCGACACCAGTCCCGCCTGCTTCGCTTCGTCCAGGAAGGTGGCGTCCAGTTCCGGGTCGGCCAGCGTGAACGGCACATTCATCCAGGAACGGCAATCGGGGTCGACCGGGTTGGTGTAGAAATCCGATGTATCGATGGCCTGGTACAGGGCACTGGCCTTGCGATGGTTGATCATCGAAATCGCCTCCAGGCCGCCTTTTTCCTTCAACCACTCGAACACCAGGCCGGCGAAGTACCAGCCATAGGTCGGTGGCGTGTTGTACATGGAATCATTATTCGCATGGGTGGCGTAATCGAACATCACCGGCTGGCCGTCAACCGGCTGGCCGATCAGGTCGTCACGCACAATCACCACCGTCAGCCCGGCCGG
>JALWRY010000396.1 GCA_027080445.1 Thiohalobacter sp.
GTTCCATGTCATCACCGAGTTGATCCCGTGCCTGCCCCAGCGTGCTCCGGCCCGGAGTGACGCCGAAAACCCTGGAACGACCATCGGGCCGTATGTCGATCTGCCAGGGCAGACCTTTAATATTTTCAGCAGAATGTTCACTGGCGGGTTTCAGTGAAAGGAAAGCGGCGAGGATGAGGGTAAGGAAGATCAGCAGGGAAAACAGGCGTTTCATGGTGGGAATAGTAGCATTTTATGTGTGCGGTTGCTGTTTTGAAACGCAACCGGGCACACATCAGCCTTATGACAATTGCCGAAAGGCTGATGCTTGTGCCCAAGTGTGGTGTTAGCCTGATTGTACAGGCAGCTTACCGGTTGGTGGCCTGCTGCTGCGGTTTCCGGTTATTCGGCGCTGCAGGTGTTGCTGCGCCCGTGGGATAGGGTGCATACGGGCCGCCCCAGTAGCCGGGATAACCGTATCCGCCGTAGTACGGATAGTAACCATAGTACGGATAGTAACCGTTATAGCCGTAGTAGTCGCCATAGTAATCACCATAGCCTCGACCACGACCACGTCCGCTGCCACTCATGCTGAAACCCATGTCGAAATCGCCGTTACCTAATATATCGCCGAGTCCGTCACCCCAGCCATCACCCCAGCCGCGATTATAATAGGGGCCATATCCGTATCCTGGCCCCCACCCCGGGCCGCCCCACCATGCCTGCGCATTACCCAGTGGTAACACCGCCGCAAACACCAAAGCGGTAAGTAGCGTCTTTTTAACTGTAAACATAACAATACCCTCCGACATCTGAATAGTTGCGTTAGCGATGAAAGTTTTATTGTCTACGGAGGCCACGATGACACATGAAATTGATTTGGCGTGCAAAACCGTAGCCCGTAGCCCGACGGCTATAGTCTCCAGGCATCCCGCCATTCTTTCATTGAGGAGGATCAAAAAAATGAAGGAAATATTGTTTTTGTCGCGAGGTATATTGGTGGCGCCGTCAGCAGCGCTCAGCCGGTTACGGTCACCTTTTGTGTTGTAGGCATAGGATTACGTCCGAACCGCCATCTACACGAACAACGCAGTCTAAGCCGTCCATCGCCAGTTCCGGAAACTGACGAAGACCAAGGGCGGCTTCGCCAACGAGAACAGCTTACTTAAGCTGCTCTATGCTGGTATCTTGAAAGCATCAGAGCGTTGGACGCATCCGATACAGAACTGGAACCTGACATTGTCTCAGCTGGCAATACACTTCCCAGGCAGACTGGAGGAACACATCAGCCTCTGATGGATAGACCGCTGACACAGAGTTTTGAACTCCCTCTCTGCATCAGGTATTTACGAGTTACCTTACTCGTGGATTGCCGCATAGTATTATTCTGTACATGATATGATATTACCTTTTCTCTTAATGTGATCGAACTTTAATGGGGTTTGATCCAGAATCTCTGGCGCTGCTTCACGAATGTTTTCCTTGATTACAATACTGCATCCCTGATTTGCTAGACATGACTTTATGTCGTTATACATAGCGTTTTCACCTAATTCTGAAATGCAAATAGCCCTGCTTAGATCTCCTGCTTTAATTGCAGCTGCAATATCCCTGTATTCAACGTAACGACCTAGATTAACGCTGGCATTTGTCTTGTCGAAGTCAAGCGCTAATAAATGCAACATTTGTTTACGGTTTATAACTGAACCGAGCATATAGAATGACGCATGAGTTATAGCTAGTATTAAACCAATTTTTAGGGCTTTCTTGATTTGCATATTATAATCCAGGAGGTGGTTCATTAAAGTTACGGTTAAACCCCTTTTGCACACATTGGCATTTTGTGTCTGGGCCAGTAATGTAAGGCTCTTTAGTTGGCAAATCTACGTCGAATGGTTTCCCGCACTTCGGAGTACAATGTAGCCTTGTACACACAAACATATTTGCTGGGAGGCAGGCTTCAGTAAACTGAGCTGCGCAAAGTAAACCTCTAACGCCGTCTGGTAGGTCATCAAACAGACCTTTGTTTTTTGTGCTTGGTGCTATTGGAGGTCTTGGAGCAGACCTTCTCGCACGTTGCCTATGGGCAGAATTCCCTGATAAGCCCTCTTCGTCAGTGTATTTTAACGGGTTTTCATCAACGTAGGCGTATGTGTTTATGCCTCCATTGATGCCGATATGATCACTGGTCAGGTAACGACCGGTATCCGGATCGTAATACCTGAAGTAGTTGTAGTGGAGGCCAGTTTCCTTGTCGTAATACTGGCCCGGGAACCGCACATTTAATGTGACAGCGTTCCCATCCCCATCCGGGTCTTCATTGACGGTCGCCTTCCCGAATGGGTCATAACTGGCCGTCCACACGGTTGTGCCGGATTCATCGGTGAGCACCTGCGGCGTCCCGAGCGGATCATTATGAACGTACAACAGCACCCCATTATTCCCCGGCACCGCCTGCACCGGCGTAATCAACCAGTCCAGCACATCCCGCACCGCCGTGGTTTGCGTGTTGTGTGGCCTGAACCCGGTATCGGCTTTAGCCACCGTCGTCCCCGTATCAACCCCCAACCACGCCAACAACACCTTCTTCTGCAACAGCAACAGATCCCCCACATTCAACTGCCCGTCCCGGTTCATATCGGCATGGATGAACTGGGCACTGGTCGGCGTACGGGTCCCCATCACCATCTGGTACATCAACACCAGGTCCCCGGCATTGACCTGACCATTTTCATTGATATCGCCATCCCCCGGGAACGCGCTGGCGTTGACCGGGCTGGTCCCGGCCGTGACTTCGGCACCGTCGCTGATGCCGTCGCCGTCACTGTCCGGGTTCTGACTGTCGGTGCCGGTCTGGAACCATTCGATCAGGTTGGTCAGGCCGTCGCCATCGCTGTCAGGGTTTTGCGGCAGGGTGCCGGCTTGGGCTTCCTGGGCGTTGGGGATACCGTCCTGATCGTCATCGGGGGCATAGACGGCCAGCAGTTGGCCGTTCAGGTACAGGTATTCGCGAAGGACATTGCCGGTACGGTCGGTCTCGGCCAGGCGTTCGCCATTCAGGCCGTAGAGGACGTAGTCGCCCCGGGCGGTGGTTTCATCCGTCTTGGCGATGCGCTGGCCGAGGCCGTTGTAGCGGAAGCTGGCCCTGAGGGTGGCGTTTTCGGTGGCGGTGGTCAGGCGGTTGTGCGGGTTGACGGTGTAGGTCCACACGCCCTGGCTGAGGGTATTGCCGTTGTTGTCGCGCAGCACATTGGTGGCGCCGAGGCTGCTCAGGCGGTTGCTGTTTGGGGTATAGCCGGCCGGGGTGGTGACGCCATCGGCGATCAGCTGGGTGCGGTTGCCGTTTTTATCGTAGACGTAGGCTCTGGCGCCGAACGGGCCGGCGGCGCTGGTCAGGCGGTTTAAGGGATCATAGCCGAAGGTGCTGTTGCCGGCCTGCGGATCGGTCTGGCTCAGGCGGTTGCCGTTGGCGTCGTAGCCGGGATAGGTGCGGTCGAGCGCGGTCACGGTCGGGGCGGCGAGGTTATCGACGACGCGCTGGGCGGTGAGGCGGTAGGCGGCGTCGAGGGTCTGGTTCAGGCGCAGGCCGTTGCCGTAGGTCAGATGTCAAGCGACACCCAGTCTTGCGCATTAAGGCGACACCCAGTGTTGCGCAGGTGTCATGATGATTAGGTAGCGTAAATCAATCGGTTACATTAGGGAACCCGGTGTCTGGCGACACCGGGTTTTGTGACAGCGGTCAGCCGGTAGCGGCGAGGTTGGATTCCAGTTCACGTAGCCGATAGGAACGGCCCTTGATGTTGAGTACGTGGCTGTGGTGCAGCAGGCGGTCGAGGATGGCCGTGGCCAGGATTTCGTCGCCTGCCAGTATCTCCGGCCAGGCTTCGACACCTTTGTTGGTAGTGATGATAATGGCCCCCTTCTGATACCGGTGGGAGACCAGGCGGAAGAACAGCGAGGCCTCCTGGCGGGTCATGGGCTCGAAGCCGACTTCATCAAGGATCAACAGGCCGGTGTTAATGTACTTTTTGCGCCGCAGCTGCGCGGGTGGCAACTCGGCATCACGGCGCATGGCCGGCAGAAGTTCGTCGAGGCGGTAGAAGACCACGCCGAAGCCATGCTCGATGGCCTTCACCCCCAGGGCCGCGGCCAGGTGGGTTTTACCGACGCCGGGCGGCCCCTGGATGAGCAGGGTGCGGTTCTCGCGCACCCACTGGCAGGTGGCCAGGGTTTCGATACGGGCGCGCTCGACCGAGGGCTGGAAGGCAAAGTCGAAGTTGCCGAGCGTGTGGCCGTTGGGCAGTCCGGACAGGCGCAATGAGGTCTGCAGCCGGCGTTCCTCACGGCGCTCAAGTTCGGCATCGAGCAGTTGATCGACCACCTGATGCGGGGCTGTATTCTGTTTGACCGCGTCGCTGATCAGCGGGTCGAGTTGCTCGGCGGCATGCACCAGTCCGAGGCGTTCCAGCCGCTGGCGGGTGGCATCGAGGTCCACGGTGGGGGTAGCGGTTTTGCGGCTCATCGGGCCACCCCCGCCAGGGCGGCATACAGGTTCAGGGGGCGTTGTTCGGGGCGAAGACTGGCGAGCTGCTGCAGCTTTTTGCCCATGCGGCCGAGCGGCATCGGCGCCTGGACGGTGTCGGTGGACGGGCCCTCGTAGTGGGCGGGATCGATGACGATCCGCTCCGGGGTGTGGCGCGGATGGCTGGCGACGAGTTGATGGTCGGCCAGGATTTGCACCCGACCGCTGGCGCCCCGGACCTCGACACGCCGGCCGATCCAGGCGAATGGTACCGAGTAGCGGCGCTGTTCGAAGCCGATGGTGGCATCCGCGGCGACGGTGCGGGTCACGGCGATATCGAACGGCTCGGGCAGGATCGGCAGCGGGGCCAGACAGGCCTGTTCCTGTGCCAGGCTGTCGGCGACACTGATCCCGGTGGCCGGGCAGAGCCGGCGCCGGGCCAGTCGCTGGACATGCTGGTCGGTGGCCTGCTGCAACTCGGCGAGACTGTCCCAGTGCCGGCGGTAGGGCGAGAAGCCGTTACGCAGTAAGCGTTCATACCAGGACGTTCTTCCCGCAACACTGAGTGCCAGCTACAGTTGATTTTCAGTCCCTTACTGGAGATCAGTCATGTCAAATACCCCACATTCCAACATTCATCGAGGCCGCTCCGCCTGGGAACAACTGATGGCGCAATACGCTGCCAGCGGGATAACCCAGCGCCAGTTTTGTAAACAACACAACCTGTCCTACGGTACGTTTTGCACCTGGCGCAAACGGCTCCGGTCATCAGCGTTAGCGAATGAGCAAACCGCAGCACTGGTTGAGTTACCCCTGCAAGCCGCCGAGTTGGACTCCGCCTGGCGTGTGGAACTCGATCTGGGCCAGGGCGTTGTCCTGCGCATGAAGTAACCGGCATGTTTTTCCCCGAAGCCCAGGTACGGGTGTGGCTGTGCACGCAGCCCACTGACATGCGAAAATCCTACGATGGCCTGTCGTCGCTGGTTCGCAATGTCCTGCACGAAAATCCCACCAGCGGGCATCTGTTCGTGTTCATCAATCGCAAGCGCACGCAGATGAAGGTGTTGTATTTTGACCGTTCCGGTTACTGCGTCTGGTCCAAGCGTCTGGAACAGGGCCGCTTTCAGGCGCGTACGTCCGAGCACGGTAAAGTGGCCCTGGACTGGACGCAACTGAAACTGATTCTGGAAGGAATTGCGTTAAAAAATACGCGGCAATACAAGCGTTTTCGCTACCCTGAGCAGGCGCAATGAGGTATGATTATGCCCCATGAGTTCAGCGCAATCAGCGGTTGATTCCTCGCAAAATATCGTGCTTGCGCGCACTGAGTACGACGCCCTTCAAGCACAAATCACGACGTTAAAAACCCAACTGGACTGGTTCAAGCGCCAGCTGTTTGGCAGCAAGTCAGAGAAACGTCTGGTGATGGATCCGGCCCTCCAGGCCGACCTGCTGGCGGCGCTGGGTGAAGACTTACCCGCGCCGCCCCCACCCAAGACTGAGAAGATCACCTACGAACGGCGCAAAGCGCGCAATGCCAACGCGGTCACCGATCAGGGCCTGCGTTTTGATGACAGCGTGCCGGTGGAGACCATTGCGCTGTCGAGTCCTGAGCTGGATGACATCCCCGCGCACGAGCGGGTCGTGATCGGTGAGAAAGTCACCTACCGGCTGGCACAGCGCCCGGGCAGCTACGTGGTGCTCAAATACGTACGCCCGGTGGTCAAGCACAAGGCAACCGGCACCCTGGTCACCCCACCGGCCCCGGTCAATGTCCTGGACAAGAGCGTCGCGGATGTCAGTTTTCTGGCCGGGATGCTGGTGGATAAATTCGTGTATCACTTGCCCCTGTACCGGCAACACCAGCGACTGCGCCAAAATGGCATCGATTTGAGCCGCGCCACGCTGACGAACCTGAGCAGCCGGGCCATTGAGCTGTTAACCCCCATCTTCCATGCCCAGTTCGGTAATATCTTGCAAAGCCGGGTACTGGCGATGGACGAAACGCCGATCAAGGCGGGGCGAAAACGCAAAGGCAAGCTACGGCAGGCCTATTTTTGGCCGGTGTATGGGGAGGCGGATGAAATCGCGTTCAGCTACAGTCCCTCACGGGCTTCAAAGCATGTGCATGAGGTGTTGGGCGATACGTTTGAGGGCGTGCTGGTCTCCGATGGCAACGAAGCCTATGCCCGCTATGCGCAAACCCGCGAGGCGGTAACCCATGCCGAATGTTGGGCGCACACGCGGCGCTACTTTGAACGGGCGAAGGAAGCGGAACCGCAGGCAGTCAATGAGGCGTTGGCGATCATCGGGAAACTATACCGCCATGAAGCCCATATCCGGGACAAGGAACTGACGGGCGAAGCCAAGCTGAACTACCGCACCCAACACAGTGAGCCGGTGGTCCATGCCTTCTGGCAATGGTGTGACCAGCAGTGTCAGCGCCACGACCTGCTACCCAGCAATCCGTTAAGCCGCGCACTCAAATACGCGATGGCCCGGGTAGACAGTCTGAAGGTGTTCTTGAGCGATCCGGATGTCCCGGTCGACACCAATCATCTGGAGCGGGCGCTGCGACCCATTCCTCTGGGACGAAAAAACTGGTTATTTTGTTGGACAGAACTGGGTGCCAAGCAGGTGGGGATCATTCAAAGCCTGCTGGTGACCTGCAAATTACAAGGCGTCAATCCGCACACCTGGCTGGTCGATGTGCTGCAGCGCATCAGTCAGCATCCCGCCAGTAAAGCTATTGAACTGACCCCCCGGGTCTGGAAAGAAACATTTGCGGACAAAATTTTAAAAAGCGATTTGGACAGGGTGGGTCAATAGCGTCGTAGTTTGAACGGTTACGTTACGCAGATCCCGGATCTGGCGCTCGACCTTGCCTTTGGCCTGCGGCGCCCGTGGCAGACAGGCATCGATGTGAAAGCCGACGGTGCGGGCATAAGCCCGGTAGTGTCGGTTGAGGGTGCCCCAGGGGCCGGCGCCACGGATAACGCCGGTCTTGAGGTTGTCGATGCGCACCACGGCCGGTACGCCGCCCAGTCGCCGCAAGCCGGCGTTGTGCACCTGGTGCCAGGCGAGCTGGTTTTTGCTCAGGGACCAGATGAAGGCCGGGAAGCGAGAGAAGGACAGCTTGAGGGCGAACACCGACAGGTGCTGGCGCTGGCCGGCGATCAGCACCCGCGGGAACTCGCCCCAGTCGGCCTGGGCCTGGGCGCCGGGTGGGGTTTCGACCCGGCGCCGCGCCCGGACCTTGGGTTGAGGGAAATGCGCTTTGAAGTAGCGTTGCAGGGAGCGCAGGCTGCCGGGGTAGCGGTGTTCGCTCACCAGCCAGTCGTGCAGGGCGGCAAGGTTCAGGGGTCCCTCGTCATCGATGCGCTCCAGCCAGGCGGCGATGGCGGCCTGGAAATCGGCGGCGAGGTGTTTTTGCTGGCTACGTCCGTCGGTGGTGCCCTGGCGCAAACGGTTCAGATGATAACGGACGGCATTTTCATGAACGCCCAGGAGTCGGGCAATAGCACGGTTACTTTGGCCGCGCTCGGCAAGCGTTTGAATGGTCATACGAGCCTCCTGATCGAGTTTGTTTGCCATCGCACTGCCTCCTCCGGTTGAGGAGCACAGGGTGTCAGGCAAAGCGATAAATGTCAGCAACACCCGTGCGCAAGACTGGGTGTCGCCTTAACTCGATCATGGACTGTCGCTCTACAGTCAGATCGGTGACGGGGCCGAAGGGGGCGTAGCGCACGCCGCTGGCCAGGGTCTGCGACTGGCCGTTGATGCTGAAATCGACCTGGTCGATCTGACCGGCGGCGTCGTAGCGATACGTCACCCGGCTGCCGGAGGGGTAGTCGAGGGTCTGTACCCGGCCCTGGGCGTCGTAGCCGTACCGCATGCCCTGGTGCTGGAGGCTGTCGCCGAAGGCGTTGTACTGGTAGTGCACCCGGTTACCGGCGGGCAGCACGCCGGCGCCATAGGTGACGGTGCACAGTCGGCCCACGCCGCCGGGGCAGGTGTCATAGGCATAGGCGATGTCGTCGGCCGTACCTGGCGCATCGATGGCGGTCAAGCGGTTGAGGGCGTCGTAGGTGTAGGCGAAGGTCTGGCCGTTGGCGTCGGATTTCTGGAGGAGGTTGCCGGCGGCATCGTACTGGAAGGTGGTGGTGCCGGTATCCGGGCTGGTCCGGGTCAGCAGGTTGCCGAGATCGTCATAGGCGTAGGCGGTGGCGCCGTTGATGGGGTCGGTGACGGTGGTGAGGCGGTCGGCCACGTCATAGCCGTAGGTGGTGTTGGCATCCGCCGTGGTCGGGTCGGTGCCGCCGAGATCCTGCGTGGCCGCGGTGAGGCGCTTGAGGGTGTCGTAGCGGTAATCCGTGACTGCGCCCCGGCCATCGGTGCTGAGCGCCAGGGTGCCGTCGGGGGCGAAGTCGGGGTTGGTGGTTTCCAGCGGGGCCAGCGGATCGCCCAGGGCGCGGGTGTCCAGGCGGTTGTAGATGTCGAATGTCTGGTGGAGCTGGCGGCGGATCATGTCATCCGCCGTATTGGACGGCGTGCCATTGGCGTCGTAGGTGATCTCGGCCAGGCGGTTGCCTTCGGTGTCGAGGGTGTAGTCGATGTGGTTACCCAGGCCATCGGTAATCCGTGTCAGACGGCGGGCGTCGTCGTAACCGAAGGTGAGGGTGGTCGCGTCCGCTGTGCCGTCGGCGGTGGTGATGCTTTGCACCTCGCCGGTGGCGAGGTAGGTCCAGCGGGTGGTGCGCGATGTGGTGGGGCCGGTCTCGGTGAGGGTTTGCAGGCGGTCGTTGCCGGGGTAGTAGGTGTAGCTCAGCGACAGGCCGTTGGGGCGTTGCTCGGAAGCGACCTTGCCGGTGGCGGTGTACTGGATGTTGCGGCGGGTCAGGATGCCGTTGGCGTCTTCGATTTCCTTGAGTCGGGCGCGGCTGCCAACGGGTACTGTACTGTCGTTGGGGTAGTAGCGGTAAGTGGTGTAGTCACTGACATCGGTACGTGGGCCATCGCGGAAGGATAACTGGTTCAACGGGCCGTTATATTGCCAGGTGGTGGTGCGAGTGACCGGTGCGCCGGAAGGATCGAAGCCGGTGATGGTTTCCGAGGTGCGGTTGCCGAAGGCGTCGTAGGTGTAGGTGGTGACCTTGTTCTGGCCGCTGAAGACCGAGGGCTCGGTGATCGATGTGATTTTGTTGAAGAAGCGGGGGTCGTAGGTGTAGTCGGTGCGGCGGGCATTGGGGGAGGCGGAAGAGTCAAAGGAACATGAACCATTGTTGACAGTTGTGTCAAAGGAAGACATCCCTTCGACTTTACAGCCATACTGACCTTTTGCGTCATAGTTTCCATAGCGTGTTACGGAATCACCCCAATCTGTAGTGCCCGACAAATAACCATTGATATCATAACGGCGGTTTTTCTTGTCGCCATTTGGGCAATTTGTACATTGATCACCTGTAATTTGTAATACAGCGAGATTGCCGCGCTCCGCTGAAAAGTGGTACGTCCTTATCGCGCCACGGCTATCTGTAACTGTCGTCGTGCCATCCGGATTGTATGTCAAGTCAACCCGTTCAACGCCACCCCCGTTTTCTGATGAGATTGCTTTCCCGTCAGCGTTGTAGGTCCATGTAGCGTACAGTTTTCCGCGTTCATCCGTAATTCCGGTAAGGGCATGAATAAAATTTAAATCGTCGTAATGATATTGCTTCGTTGTGTTATCTGGATTATCAACAAATTCGAGATTTCCGGTTGCGCCATATCGGTATGTCCATTTTCTGCCGGTATTATCAAGAACTGCTGAAATCCGGTTTGATGCATCATAGTTAAACTGAAGTGAGTCGCCTGAACTAGTCTCGACGCGAGTTAGGCGGTTATTAGTGTCATAAGTTAATGTTTGAGTGTCCCCGCGAACACTGGTAATTGAGAGCAATTTGCCTGTACCGTCATAATTTTCACGGGAGTTATCGGCATTAGTAAAAACCCAGTTACTCCCATCGGTTGTTAGTGAGACTTCAGGGTATAAGGGGTCTATCCATATGCCATTACTCTTTTCAAAATGGTATGCCTGACCATTAGGTCGTGTGATTGTGATTAGTTGGCTTGTGGGATTCGGTTGTGGCAAAGCAATATGCTGATTCAGGGTTGGTCGTATTGGAAAGTTTGCTATAGTTTTACCAGATTGTTTGATCAGGCAATTTTGATTATCTCCAAAACTTGCTGTGGCGCTGGATAGTGCCCCATTCCAGGCATAAGCCCTGATTTCTTGCCAACCACTTGTGCAGGCTTCGGACGCTGTGCTGTAAAGCCTTGATTGATCTAAATTGCCTTGATATAAGTCGGATGTGCCGAGAGTGCTTTCATTCAGTTGACGGCTGTAAGTATGGCGCCAACCGGGGGCTAGAGATTGGGATGAGTTGTGATCACCCAGGCTGTTATAAAAACGTATGAATTCCGATCCGACGGTTGCATGGCTGGGGATGTCTGTTTCTCTTTGAGACTTATTCCCGGTGGCTGGATGGCAGGGGTCTCCTTCACCTTCACAATTTGGATTGGCTAAGGGAGGGGCCAGAAAGTACTGGCTACTGCCAATAACTGTAGCGCGGTTTGTATTTGTACAGAGATTAAGCACGTTATCGAAAGTGAGGTTTGTAGGGCAGGCAACAGAACGAGTCCTGAGCAACTTCTGTTTCCCGGCGGAGTATGGTATGCAGACGCCATTACTATCGGGTTGGTAATATCTGCCAGGAATATATTTTTCCTCAAATGCAGGAATACCGTATGTTCGAAGATAAAGTTGGTTTGCTGATGAGGTTGTCGGTTGCCACTGTACTGATTCGGGAGGATCCATCTCAGCATAGGGTGGGCAAAATGTGCCTGGGGAACCAGATTTCCTTGCATTTATTAGCCAATTCAGAACGCTATCATATGCCGCTTGTTCAGTTTGATAAGTCTCTGCTACATGCTCATTTTGATAACCCCATGAACTTATATTCAGTACTGCATCGGGTATTTTGTATTTGATAATTAGGCTGTCGTTTTGTTGAACTGCAGGGAGCGCTTCTGTCATTGATGCATAGATGCCACCAAAACTTTGGAAGTCGCTAACCGCTTCTGCCTGTGTTTTGAACTGTAATCCTGTAGGAGAGGGTGATCCTCTCCATAGAAGTGGTTCAGCAGTGATATTGGTTATGATTGCAAATTGAAGTAATAGTGCAAGTATTGAGCCTATCTTTAGTTGTGTTCGACTGATAGTGTTACGAATAGACGCTGCATTGTGGCGTTTTTGTTCTAAATGGATTTTCTCCGATTGACGTTTCGATCGGAAAAGCTGCAGACAAGTCTCCATAATCCCCAATTCTTCCCCAATTATTAGTGGTTCTGCCTTCCATTGGATAATGGTAGCCAGAATCTGCTTTTTACTGAACTTTGGCTGATGCAGACTGACCTGTTTTTTTAGTGGTCGTCTAATTATTAAGCCGAAGCCTACAAAACCTGCTTCTACAATTCAACGCCTGACAGGCAGCATTCCGTTATTCAAGCAACAACGCCGCCGCCACCGGCCGCCCCTCCGACAACAACACATTAAATGTCCGGCAAGCAGCCGCTGTATCCATCACCTCAACCCCGATCCCCGCCTCAAGCAGCGGTGCCGTCAACGCAGGGGAGGGAAAGCTCAACACCGGCCCGGTGCCCAGCAATAGTATTTCCGCGCCCAGCGAACGAATTAGCTCGAAGTCCCCGGCTTCAAGTTCATCCTTATTCTGCGGCCGCCAGTCGTCGATGATTTTTTCGTGTGTGAGGATGACGCTGCGCCGGTAGCTTTGACCGCCAACACGAATCTCCCCGGCGTCGTAGCCCTGGACGAGTAAGGCGCTGCTGAAATCTTCCTGAACAAAATGCATGCCCGATACGATAGTCTGCACCTTGTGACATTTCAATAATTTCAGTACCCTACGCGTTTTATTTATCCAGAAAATGTAGCGACCAACAGAGCAGTCCGTGGACGAATTTCCCAGAATCAAACGTTTGCCGCCGTATGTCTTCAATATTGTCAATGAGTTGAAGGCGAAGGCGCGCGCGCGCGGCGAGGATATCAT
>JALWRY010000397.1 GCA_027080445.1 Thiohalobacter sp.
CGAGGCGGTGCTGGCGCAGTTGCTGGATGAAGGCTACCTGAGCGATGCGCGGTTTGCCGAGGTGTTTGTACGCAGCCGGCACGAGCGTGGCGTCGGGCCGTTGCGGATACGCGCCGAATTGCGCGAGCGGGGTGTCGATGATCCCCTGGTCGAGGCGGCCTTCCGGGAACTGGGCGCCGACTGGTTCGCGGCGGCCTGCCGACAGCGCGACAAGCGCTTTGGCGCTTCGCCCCCACAGGATTTCAGGGAGCGTGTCCGGCAGATGCGTTTTCTCCAGCAGCGCGGCTTCAGCGGCGAGCAGGCGCGGGCCGCGGTGGGGGGCTAACTCCGCGATATGGATGCAATTAGTGCCGATATCCTGTACCTTTCCGCGCCATGACCCGTACCACTGAAATACGCAAACTGTTCCTGGATTTCTTCCGCGACAAGGGCCACGAAATTGTGCCGTCCAGCTCGCTGGTGCCCGGTAACGACCCTACCCTGTTGTTCACCAACGCCGGGATGGTGCAGTTCAAGGATGTGTTCCAGGGGCTGGAAACGCGCCGCTATGTGCGCGCCGCCAGTTCGCAGCGTTGCGTGCGCGCCGGCGGCAAGCACAACGACCTGGAAAATGTCGGTTACACGGCGCGTCACCACACCTTCTTTGAAATGCTCGGCAATTTCAGCTTCGGCGACTACTTCAAGCGCGAGGCGATCCAGTTTGCCTGGGAATTCCTCACCGACGTACTCAAGTTGCCGCCCGAACGCCTGTGGGTGACGGTGTTCGAGGAAGACGACGAGGCAGCGGACATCTGGTTGAAGGAAATCGGCGTCGATGCCGGGCGGTTCTCGCGTATTGGCGCAAAAGATAACTTCTGGTCGATGGGTGATACCGGCCCGTGCGGCCCCTGTACGGAAATCTTTTACGATCACGGCGCCGAGGTGCCCGGCGGGCCGCCGGGCACGCCCGAGGAAGAGGGTGACCGCTACATCGAGATCTGGAACCTGGTGTTCATGCAGTACGACCGGGACGCCAGTGGCACGCTCAACCCCCTGCCCAAACCCTCGGTGGATACCGGTATGGGGCTGGAGCGCCTGGCGGCGATCCTGCAGGGCGTACACAGTAATTATGAAATTGATTTGTTCCAGAACCTTATCAAGGCAGCGGCAACGCTGATCGGCTGCCAGGACCTGGAAAGCAAATCCCTGCGCGTGATCGCCGATCACATTCGTGCCTGCGCGTTCCTGGTGGTTGACGGGGTGATACCGTCCAACGAAGGGCGTGGTTACGTGCTGCGACGGATTATTCGCCGCGCTATCCGCCACGGCCACCAGCTGGGGCAGCGCGACGCCTTTTTCCACAAGCTGGTCGTACCGCTGGCGAAGGAAATGGGCGAAGCCTACCCGGAACTGGTCAAGGCGCAGGCACAGGTCGAAAAGGTGCTGGCGCAGGAAGAGGAACGCTTTGCGGAAACCCTCGACAACGGCATGAAGATCCTCGATGAGGCGATTGCCGGGCTGAAGGGCAAGGAAATTCCCGGCAGCACGGTGTTCAAGCTTTACGACACCTACGGTTTCCCGGTGGACCTGACCGCCGACATCGCCCGCGAACGCGGCCTGTCGCTGGATATGGCCGGGTTCGAGACCGAGATGGAAGCGCAGCGTGATCGCGCCCGTGCGGCCAGCAATTTTGCCGTGGTGGATACCGGCGGCATCGACATCGATGGCTCGACGGACTTTACCGGTTACGACTGCGTCAATGACCGGGCGCAGGTGACCGGCCTGTTCCACGATGGGGAAAAGGTCGATGTGTTGAACGCCGGCGAAGAGGGTATTGTCGTGCTCGATCACACGCCGTTTTATGCCGAGTCCGGCGGGCAGGTCGGCGACCGTGGCGTGATCCGCTTTGAGGGTGGCGTGTTCCGCGTGATGGATACACAGAAGCAGGGCAAGGCAGTCATTGCGCACACCGGCATGATGACGCAGGGCCAGCTCCACCTCGGTGACACGGTCGATGCGCTGGTCGACCAGCAACGCCGTGACGCCACGCGCCTGAACCATTCCGCCACGCACCTGATGCACGCGGCATTGCGCCAGGTGCTGGGCGAGCACGTGCAGCAAAAAGGTTCGCTGGTGGACCCGGAACGGCTGCGCTTTGATTTCTCGCATTTCCAGCCCGTCACGCCGGAAGAACTGGCGCAGGTCGAGGCGCTGGTGAATGCCCAGATTCGCGCCAATGCGGCGATCGAAACTCGCGTCATGCCGATCGAACAGGCGATGGAAGCCGGCGCCATGGCGTTATTTGGCGAAAAATACGGCGACGAGGTCAGGGTCTTGTCGATCGGCGATTTCTCTGTCGAGTTGTGTGGCGGCACCCATGCGCGCCGCGCCGGGGATATCGGCCTGTTCAAGATCCTTTCCGAGACCGGTATTGCGTCCGGCGTGCGGCGTATCGAGGCGGTGACCGGTGAAGAAGCCCTGAATTATGTGAATGAAACCGAAAAGAACCTCGGTGAGATCTCCGGGCTGGTCAAGGGTAACCGCGAGGACGTGACCACGCGCGTCAGCCAGATGATCGAGCGTAACCGCAAACTGGAAAAGGAACTGGATGCGCTGAAAGCCAAACTCGCCAGCTCGCAGGGCGGTGACCTGGCTGCGCAGGCGCAGGATGTCGGTGGCATCAAGGTGCTGGCGGCGCGGCTCGACGGCGCCGATGCCAAGGTGTTGCGCGAGACCGTTGACCAGCTGAAAAACAAGCTTGGCGCCGCCGCCGTGGTACTCGCCAGCGTGAATGGCGACAGGATTTCGCTGGTGGCTGGCGTTACCCGGGACGAAAGCAAGCGCATCAAGGCCGGTGACCTGGTCAACCAGGTCGCCACCCAGGTGGGCGGCAAGGGCGGTGGGCGACCGGATATGGCGCAGGCGGGCGGCAACCAGCCGGAAAACCTCGATCCGGCGCTGGACTCGGTGGCGGACTGGGTCGCGCAGCAGCTTGGAAGTTGATTTATCCCGCATTCCTCTCCTGGTAAATGGTTTAATTACACCCCGATTTGTAGTTTAATGCGCCGTTTTCGTGCATATCATCGGAAAGACAGGCTGAAATGGCGTTAATTGTTCAAAAATACGGCGGCACCTCGGTCGGCACCCCGGAGCGTATCGAGGCGGTGGCGGAGAAGGTGATCAGCTACCGCGACCAGGGGCATCAGCTCGTGGTGGTGGTGTCTGCCATGAGCGGAGAGACCAAC
>JALWRY010000398.1 GCA_027080445.1 Thiohalobacter sp.
TGACAATGGCGGCGGCTGTTTTCATCACCGGTTCCCAGTCCGGCGTGGTGGTGTCGGCGACCAGCACTTCACCGGGCCGGAAATCGCCCAGGTGTTTGACATCGTCGATGATCCGCACCTTGCCGGCGCCGATACGGGTACCGACGGCGCGGCCCTGGGCGAGGATTTCAGTGCGTTCTTTCAGGTGGTATATCCTCAGGACATTACCCTTTTTTTGTGACTCCACTGTTTCCGGTCGCGCCTGCACCATGTAGAGCTGGCCATCGAGCCCGTCTTTGGTCCATTCCATGTCCATCGGCTTGTCAAAACCGGCCTGCCGGGAATAGTGCTTCTCCACCTTGATGGCGTAGTCGGCCAGCACCATGACATCTTCGTCGGTGATGCAGAAACGGCGTTGTTCCTCGGGGGGCGTGTCGATATTGCGTGTGTATTCGACAGCGATATTGTCGGTGTTGAGGGTGTCGGTGAAAATCATCTTTTGCGCTTTGCTGCCAAGCCGCCGTTTGAGTACTGCCAGGTAGCCTTTTTCAAAGGTAGGCTTGTGGACATAGAAGCTGTCCGGGTCGATAGTGCCCTGCACAATGTTTTCACCCAATCCGGGTGCGGCATTGATAAAGACGACATCACGGAATCCGGTCTCGGTATCCAGCGAGAACATCACGCCACTGGCACCCTTGTCGCTGCGTACCATTTTCATGACCACCACGCACAGGTCGACCTTGAAGTAGTCGAAGTGGTTGTCGTACTTGTAGTGGATGGAGCGGTCGGTGAAATTGGAAGCCAGGCAGCGCTTGTAGGCATCCAGCAGGGCCTCGTCACTGCGGATGTTCAGGTAGGTATCGTTCTGGCCCGCGAATGACGCCTCGGGGGAATCTTCTGCAGTGGCTGAAGAACGCACCGCCAGGGACAGGCTGTCACCGTATTCCGCTTTCAGTTGCGCATACGCACCCAGGATGGTGGATTTCAGGTCTTCCGGTAATTCACAGGCATAAACGATATCCCGGGCCCTGGCGCCGCGAGTCTGAAGGTCCGTGACATCATCGGGATCGAGCCCGTCGAGCGCCGCATGTAATTTACGCCAGGCATCATTGGCGTCCAGTACATGGCGGTAGGCCGAAGCGGTGACGGCAAAGCCGTTGGGTACGCGCACGCCTTCATCGGTCAGGTTCCGGTACATTTCACCCAGGCTGGCGTTTTTACCGCCGACTTCAGGGGTGTCGTCGATACCGATTTCCCTGAACCATTTTACATAAGTCGACATCATGGCCTCCGTTGCATCTTTGCTGTCTGCGGACGGTCGCATCAGCAGCACGGAAAGTATCGTCGTGTGGAGGCCTGGTGGCTGTCACCCGGGTGACAGTCCGGGATTCCCGGAATCACGTGCCGGGGGCGCCTTCAGTCACAGTGAGCGGGGAAGTTGTCATCGATGGCCGCAGACTGCATACGTACCACGGCCTGCGCCACTAGTGGAATACGATTGGCGCGGTAACAGGCGGCCTGGAAGTCGCCCGGGTGTGGCGTTACCCAGCCGGGTGGCGGGTCGGGGTCAGGTTCCACGCCTTCCAGACGTTTTATCACGCTACTGATGAGGGGAACGTAAAGGGGATAGCAGTAGGTGACGCGCAACTTCAGCAGGTTGGCGTCCTGGATCGATACGTTGGCACCGCTGCGGGGTGTTGCGGAACGGTAGCGCAGGTTGTCATTCGGGATCATCGGGCCGTCGTAAACTGTCCCTACCTGGCCGGATACCCCGTAGGCATTGAAGGCTTCGCGCGTCGGGTTGAGACGTTCGATACAGCTGAATTGGCCTGAACGGATTTCGCTCAGTATACGGTCACGCGCCGTTTGAACTTTCCTGACCTTGTCGAGGCCGGAATCCGCACTACTTATCGAGGTGTACAGCGGCGCCAGGCCACGCGCCAGGCCGTACTCGATGGCACTGCGGGCGGCGTGGTTGACAGCACCCTCGCGCGCAGCCTCGAATACGGCGTAATCCAGCGCCACCTTGGCATGGTAGATCAAACCAAACTGGATAATACCGAACAACAGCAACAGTGTAGCGGTCAGGATAACCACAGTTTCGACCATGGCCTGCCCGGACTGGGGCGCCTGCTCAGTGCGTCGCAGGCTGGTCCGCATTTTCCTTGTCCACTTGTACGTCCAGCAGCTGCAGCAACACCTGCGCCTTATGCAAGGCATCGGCCTGGAGTGGGTCGACAGGCGGGACATTGGCGGCCATTTCGGTATAGGTAGCCGCGGCTTCGCGCAACTGGATCAGCCCCATGTTGTGCCAGGCCCGCGCCAGTTTGGGGTTCAGCGTCAGCGCCTGCCGGTAAGCCTTGATGGCGGCGTCCGGGTGTTTCAGATGCGCCTGCACGTTCCCCAGCTGGAACCAGGTCAGGGCATCGCCGGGTACGCGTTTACTCAGCTGTGTATACAGCGGCAGGGCCGCCTGGTAGTTTTTCTTCTGGTAGTTTCGCGCGGCCTGTTCCTGCAGCTTGAACAGGTCGCCGCCGGCAGCCGTTGGCCCGGGCAGGTTCGCACAGCCGGCGAGGCTCCATAGCAGGCACAGTATCAGTACAGGCCTAGTCATCATTGCACCACTCCATTTTCATCCCCCGGTCAAGATTCCACTGCGCCACGCTACCGGCCGCCAGCTCAAGTACGGCATGTGCCCTCAGGCAGCCCGACAGACGGCGGGGTTGCAGGGCGTACACGATTTTACGAACCGTGCCATTGCGGGCAATATAAACCAGATCGAGGGCATAGCGCATGCCGAAGGTATGTACGGCGTTGCAGGGTGTGATGAGCAGGGCCTCGTCCTTGCCCGGTTTCGGCCGGCCCAGCAGCCCGCGGCTGCGTTCCAGCACTGTCTCGGTTCGTTGTACGTGACAATCCGCCACCTCGCGCACGCCGTTGAAAAACCGTACCCGCCCGCTGCGCATGCCTACTGGGCCAGGAACTTCATGGCGATGGGGAAACCCAGTACGATGAAGGTGACCGGGAAAATGAATACGATGAGCGGAAAGATGAGTTTGACCGGCGCCTGCATGGCCTGTTTCTCGGCGCGCTGAAAGCGCTCATTGCGGCGTTGTTCGGCCTGTACCCGCAGCACCCCGGCCATGCTGGAGCCCATCCGTTCGGCTTGTACCATGGCATTGACAAAACTGGTGATATCGCCGATATCGAGCCGCTCGGCCATGCGTTTCATGGCTTCACC
>JALWRY010000399.1 GCA_027080445.1 Thiohalobacter sp.
TCAGCACCCACCAAGGTTATGGAGCGGTAGTTCAGCTGGTTAGAATACCGGCCTGTCACGCCGGGGGTCGCGGGTTCGAGTCCCGTCCGCTCCGCCACCTTAAGCAGAACGGGCGTCCGGATGGACGCCCGTTTTTCTTTTCAGGGCGCTATAATGTGCGCTCTTTGAATCAAATTCGAACAAAATAACGGATAGCGGGATTTAGCTATGTTGCAAGCGTTTCGCAATACAGTCATGGGTTGGTTGGGCTGGATCATTATCGGTGTGGTGATCATGACCTTCGCCCTGTTTGGTCTGGGTTCCTACCTGCAGAACAAGAGTCGTGTGTATGCCGCCAAGGTCAATGACGTGGAGATTGCACCCAGGGATCTTCAACAGGCCTACCAGCAACAGCGTATACGCATACAGCAAAAGATGGGTAAGGCCTTTAACCCGGCCCTGATCGACGAGAAACTGCTCCGCAAGCAAGCGCTCGATGGATTGATTAATCGTGAACTGTTGCTGCAGGCCGCCCGGGATAATGGCCTGGTGATCAGCGATGCGCTGCTGGCCGCGCAGATACATGCTATCCGGGCTTTCCAGGAGGACGGGGTATTTTCAGATAAAAAGTACCGCGAGCTGATCCGTTCGCGTGGACAAAGTGTTTCGGAATTTGAATATATGACCCGTCGCAGTCTGCTCGCGGATCAGTTGCTGAACGGACTGACATCGACAGCGTTTGTTACACCGGGCGAAATCGATCGTGTCTACCGACTGCAAAACCAGAAACGTGATTTCTCCTACCTGATCGTTTCGGCGAAGCCCTTTGAGGCATCTGTCGATATCAGCGATACGCGAATCCAGCAGTACTATGACAAACATAGTGCGGATTTCATGGTGCCGGAACGCGTGAAGCTGGCCTACCTGCGCCTTAACGGTGACAAACTCGGTGCTTCGCTAAAAGTCGATGACGCCGCCCTCGAAGCCCTGTATGAAGAACGCAAGGCTTCGTTGAAAACCAAGGAACAGCGCCGTGCCAGCCATATTCTTATCGCGGTGTCCGCCGATGCGGACAAGGATACCGTCGCGAAGGCAAAAGCGAAGGCGGAGGCGATTCGCGCACAACTGGAGGCAGGCAAGAAATTTGCCGAGCTTGCCAGGAAAAATTCCGATGACCCGGGCTCGGCGAAACAGGGCGGTGACCTGGGCTTCTTTGGCCACGGCGATATGGTGCCTGAATTCGACAAGGCTGTGTATGCCCTGAAAAAGGGTGAGGTTTCCGGGCCGATTCGCACCCAGTACGGTTTCCACATCATCAAGCTGACGGACATCAAGGGTGGGAAAATCCCGCCCCTTGCCGACGTCCGCGACAAGTTGATCCACGAACTGCAACAGGACAAGATCAATGACCTGTTCTACGGGCAGCTCGAACAGTTGACCGATCTGACTTATGAAAATCCCGATTCACTGGATGCCGCCGCCGAAGGGCTGGGTCTGAAAATACAGCACAGCGACTGGCTGGATGCAAAGGGCGGTCCGGGTATCGGAAAATACCCCAAGGTTGTTGCTGCAGCATTCTCTGATGATGTGCTGGAGGGGGGTAACAACAGTGAGCCGGTTGAAGTGGCGCCCAACGACGTCATTGTCGTGCGCGTTGAGGAGCGGCAGCCCGAACACCAGGCGCCTCTGAAAGAGGTACATGACAAGGTGGTTGCACGCCTCAAGCATGAACTGGCCGCAGAGGCGGCACGTACACGGGGTGAAAGTCTGCTGGCGCGTCTGAAAGACGGGGCGACGCTGGAAGAGCTGAATAACCAGGACGCTTACGCGTACCGCAAGGCTGAGGCGGTCATGCGCACGGCAAGCGGTTTTAACCCGGAAGTCATGCGCAAGGTGTTCACCCTGGCGCACCCGCAGGATGACAAGCCGGTGGATGACAGCTTTGCATTGAACAACGGTGATTTTGCGCTGGTCCATCTGACTTCGGTCACTGACGGCGATCCGGCCGAACTCAAGCCGGAGCAGCGTGCCCGGATGACACGCGGTTACGAGGCCATGTACCGCTCGCTGGAAATGGATACGCTGATCAGGGACCTGCGCGCCCGGGCTGATATTGTGCTTCCAGCGAGTAGCGAGTAACCGCGCTGCACATGCCGCGCCTCCAGCTCCACTGGCAGATTCTTATCGCCCTGGTGCTGGCGGTTATAGCAGGCCGCCTGAGCGGGCTGGACGGCGCAGTGGCCGGCATCCATTTTTATCCCGTCTATGAATTTATCGGCGCATTGTTTATGAATGCGCTGAAGATGGTGATTGTTCCGCTGATCGTTTCGACGATTATCACCGGTGTGGCGGATCTCGGTAATACCGATGGGCTGGGTCGGCTGGGAGGCAAGACCCTGCTGTTTTACCTGACCAGCAGCCTGCTGGCGATCATTGTCGGGCTGATGTTCGTCAACCTGATCGAGCCGGGCATGATTGACGGGCACCCGGCGCGCGATGTGCTGGGTTTAAGTGAAGCCGCCGCCAGCGAGGCTGCGCAGAAAGTGCAGGGGCATTCCGCCTCGGATCTCACCGATGTTTTCCTCAGTATGGTTCCACCCAACGTCGTTTCTGCGGCAGCCAACGGACAGATGCTGGGGCTGATCTTTTTCAGCTTGCTGTTCGGGTATTTTCTTTCACGTATTAAACACGAATCCCGCGATGTCCTGTCGCGCTTCTGGTCCGGTATCGCCGATGTCATGATGGCGATCACGGGGCTGATCATGAAATTCGCGCCGCTGGGTGTCTTTGGCCTGGTCGCAAAGACCGTGGCAGGCATTGGCGCCGACCAGCTCAATGACCTGGCTTTTACACTGGGCAGTTTTACCCTGAGTGTCCTGCTGGCGCTGGCATTTCACGCCATGATTACCCTCCCGTTGCTCCTGTGGCTGGTCGGGCGGGTCAACCCGCTCAAACAGTTTCAGGCCATGATGCCGGCGATGCTGACGGCATTCTCGACCGCCTCGTCGTCCGCCACCCTGCCACTGACCATGGAATGCGTGCGTGACAACGCCAAGGTCTCCAACCGCACCGCCAGCTTCGTGTTGCCGCTGGGCGCTACCGTCAACATGGATGGTACGGCTCTGTACGAGTGTGTTGCGGCGATGTTTATTGCCCAGGCCTATGGTCTGCAACTGGATCTGGTCACCCAGTTCACCGTCGTGCTGGTGGCGTTGCTGACGTCGATTGGTGTC
>JALWRY010000400.1 GCA_027080445.1 Thiohalobacter sp.
ATCAGCGTGGCAACCTGAATCAGGTAGGACGCATGCGTGGTGATGACGGCAGACCGGGTCGCCAGCACGGCAATCAACAGGGAAAACTCACTGATTTGTCCGAGTCGCGCACCGACTTCAGCGGATGTCTGCGCGGTTTCCCCCTGACGTATCCACAACCACTTGAACACGAAGGGTTTCAATAGCAGGCTGATTAGCGCCAGGGTGATTGCGGCGGGCAACACGGTTTGCATGGTGTTGAGTTCGAGCCCGGCGCCAAGACTGAAGAAAAATACAATCAGGAAGAAGTCCCGCAAGGGTTTCAGGCTCTCGGCGATAAAACGGGAAATGGGTTCCGTCGCCACGGCGATGCCGGCAACGAATGCGCCGATCTCCGGCGACAGACCCAGCGCCTGTGCAAGCTCGGCCATGCCCAGGCACCAGCCGATGGCGAGCAGGAAAATATATTCCTGGATGGTATCGAAGCGCGACAGCAGGCGCGTCAATACAAAACGTGAGAACGCAAACGCAAAGACAAGCAATCCCGGCAGGGTCAGTGTAATCATGGTGGCATTCTGCCAGCCGCCCGAGGCCCCTGCCATGCTGTGCAGGGCGAGCATGATCAGGATGGCGATCAAGTCCTGCAACAGTAAAACGCTGATAATGATTTCACCGATATGCTGGTGGTGCAGCACGGTACTGGGCAAAAGTTTCAGGCCGATGATGGTGCTCGAAAACATCAGTGCCGCACCGATGACAATCGAGTCGGTCAGGTTGTAACCGAACAGCAACGCGGTAGAGCCGCCCAGTAGCGCAAACATCAGTGAACTGCCCAGCGTAACGAAGGTTGCCTTGGCAAACAGGTGCCACAAATCCTGCGGGTGCAGGTTAAG
Organism: Thiohalobacter sp.; assembly: GCA_027080445.1. Classification (GTDB taxonomy): domain Bacteria; phylum Pseudomonadota; class Gammaproteobacteria; order DSM-19610; family DSM-19610; genus Thiogranum. Next base: position 873 of record JALWRY010000400.1, read on the forward strand.
GCCCAGCAGGAACAGCAGGAAGACGATACCCACGTGCGAGAGGTCGCGCAGCAGCTCGACATCAGTGACGAGACCCAGTGCCGAAGGCCCCATGGCCATACCCAGCAGGATATACGCGACCAGCATCGACTGGCGCGCATACAACGCGGCGGTGGCCAGTACCGCCGCGCCGGTAAAGATCAGAAAGACCGAGAAAACGATGGATTGGTCCAAAATTGCTGCATCCCCGCGTGTTGGAGTCCGAAGCCTAACATACTTATATCAGCGTGTTTTTTGAGTCGTTGCAAGCGAAACGGTATGCTGATCGTCACTTCATTGTCGGGTGACAGAAATTCATGAAATTCTATTGGCGTAATGCGCGTAGGGTGTTTGCATGGCAGCTGCTGTTTGCTGTTGTGTTATGTCTGCAGGCAGGCGGCGCCCTGGCGCGCAGCATGGAAAAACCGGTTGTTGTCGCCAGGGCGGCCATGCGTTTGCTGGCGCCTGTCGATTACTATACCGGGACGGTGATCAGCCGGGAGCACGCCCGTCTTGCCTCTGAAGTCAGTGGCCGTCTGCTGTGGGTCGCCGACGTTGGCGACAGCCTTGAAAAGGGTGGCGTGGTGGCGCGTATTGATGATGTGCTGTTGCGCGAGGATCATATCGAGCGGGAAGCCGATGTCGCACGTATCCAGGCCAAACTCCAGTTCCTCAAACAGGAATCATCCCGTTTACAGAAGCTGGCGAACAGCAATAATGCAGCACAGAGCCAGCTGGAAAAGGTGGAGTCCGACCGGCTGGCAGCGACCAGTGAACTCAGGGCGGCCAGGGCACGGGAAGGCCGCAGTGCGGCGTTACTGGAACGTACGCAATTGCGAGCCCCGTTTGCCGGCATCGTCACGGAGCGTTTGTTGAACGCCGGCGAATGGGCCGATGAAGGCGCTGCGGTTGTGACCATGACCGATCCCTTGCATCTTGAAATACAGGGTTGGGTATCGGTCTCGGCATTACCTTTCCTGCCGCCTCAAGCGCCGGTACAGTTCGAGCGAAACGGCGATAAATTTGCAGGGACAGTGCGTGCGCGGGTGCCGGTCGGCGATACCCGCTCGCGGCTGTACGAGTTGCGTGTCAGTTTGCCGGAAGGTGACTGGAAAGTCGGTGAGAGTGTGCGGATTGCCGTGCCGGTTACCGCCCGGCGCGAGGTGCTGTCGGTGCCGCGTGACGCCATGGTGCTGAGGCGTGACGCCATCAGTGTTTTCGTGATCGATGATGATCATGTCGCCCATCGTATCCCCGTTATTCCCGGTATTGCCGGTGGCGCGTGGATCGAGGTCAAGGGCGATATCAAGCCGGGTGATCTCGTCGTTACGCGCGGCGGCGAACGGTTGCGCGATGGCCAGAAAGTTGTCGTGCAGGGGCAGGGCGACGCGCTGTGATCCTGACCCGTTATGCACTGGCTAATTCGGTTGCCGCGCTGGTTGCCGCGTTGATGGTGATGTTATTCGGCCTGATCAGTCTTGGTCGCCTGCCGATCCAGCTTACCCCGGAGGTCGAACGCCCGGAGATCACCATCAGCACCGGCTGGCGTTCTGCGGCGCCCGAAGAAATTGAGTCGGAGATTCTCGAGCCGCAGGAAAAGGCCTTGCGCGGGACACCGGGCATGACGGAAATGTTATCGCGGGCGCAACGTGGCCGTGGCCGGCTGACATTGAGTTTCAGGACCGGAACCGATTTGCAGCGTGCACTGGTCGACGTGCTGAACCGTCTGAACCGGGTCGGGGGGTATCCCGAGGACGTGGTAGAGCCGCAGTTGTCGACTATCGGTGCGCGTAACCGGCCGGTTGCCTGGTTTATTCTCAAGCCACTGCCTGGCAATGACCGCGATATTTCCAGTTACCACCGGTTTATCGAAGACCTGGTGCAGACACGTTTTGAGCGTGTACCCGGTGTGGCAAGCTCGGAGGTGCGCGGTGGTCGTGAAAAGGAGCTGCGCATTACCTTTGATCCCTACCGGCTGGCGGCGCTTGGCATAGATCTGCCGGCGGTCGCCGCGCGTGTCGGACGCAACGAGGATGTCTCGGCCGGCCAGGTGGATGTCGGCAAGCGGCGGTACACCATTCGATTTGCCGGCAGTTACCCGGTGAAACAGTTTGGCGAACTGGTGATCGACTGGCGAAAAGGTCGGCCGGTGTTGCTGCGTGATGTGGCGCATGTCGAACTGATGCCGGTCGATCGTGAAAGCCTGGTAATCAACCAGGGGGCGCATGCCATTGCCGTCAATGCCTACCGGGAATCCGGTGTCAACGTATTGGAAGTGATGCAGTCGCTGCAGCAGGCGGCAAGCGAGCTTGAGG
>JALWRY010000401.1 GCA_027080445.1 Thiohalobacter sp.
TTTTTCGTCTGGTGACAACGTTCGCAGACCTTGCCTTCCTGACCGTGATGCACATCATCGTCTGCGTGGCAGCCCGAACAACTTGTGGAAAGTTCTTCCTTGTGAATATCCCCCTGGTGACAGGCTGCGCAGCTTAACTTCGCATGGCGGCCGGTGAGCGGGAAGTCAGTTTTCCGCGTATGGTCAAAGCGGGCGTGCGACCAGCCTTTTTCGTTGTGGCAGCTGTCACAACGCTTGCCGTAATTGCCGTGATGCGCATCATCATTGCGGTGGCAGGCGACACAGTCACTTTTGAGCTTGCTGTCCTTGATGGGATCCACATGGCAGGCTTCGCAGCGGACTTTCCGGTGTTTCCCGCGCAGCGGGAAGTCGGTTTCCCGGTCGTGGTCGAAATCGGTCTTTTTCCAGCTTCTTTCGTTGTGGCAACTTTCACACTTGCTGCCGTTGTCGCCGGCATGGACATCGTTGATGGCATGGCAGCTGTTACAGCGTTTTGGCGTCTTTTTATAGCGCTCGTTGATATGGCAGCTGGCGCAACGCACCTTTTTATGCTTGCCATGCAGCTTGAAATCCGTTTTGTCGTGGTCAAACCTGAACTTGTCCCAGCGTTCCGGGGTATGACAGTCCTGACAGTTGTCACCAAGATTGCCCTTGTGAGGATCCTGCTTGCCGTGGCAGTCACTGCACTCGGACGGGGCTTCGGCCCAGGTTTTTCCCTCAACGTGGCAGGTGGCGCAGGCAAGGGCTGTGTGTGCTCCTTCCAGCGGGAAGTCGGTTGATTTGTGATTGAAGGTGAGCGGATCCAGTTGCACGATATCAGCCTCACGGCCACGATGCTCGCTATGGCAACTCAGGCAGGTTTTCTTCGCCATGTCCTTGATACGCCCGTGAAACCCCTTTTTCTTGCTGACATCAGCCGCGATCTTTTTATGGCAGTCCAGGCACAGCTGCGTCTGGGTGCCCTTGCGGAAACGCAGGTGGCACTTTTTGCATTCCGATTCGAACTTTGCGTGGCCGGCAATGACTTTTCCCGGCATCAGCAACGTCTCGATATCCGCGGCCAGCGTGTGGCGCGGGGATGCGAATGTAAGTCCTGTCAGTATGATCATGACAATGCGTATCCAGTTACCCATTAAAAACCTGTCTGGCCTCGCTAGTACAAGTGTACGGCGATGACGTGTACAACCCCTGACAGCACCAGCATCAGGAACAAGGGGAAGTGCAGGACATGCCAGATAGCAAACAGGCGCACATAGAAATGAAATTCCGCGACTTTGCGGACGCTTTCGAGTTGTGCGCCAATATGGCGTAACAAGGCTTTTCGTTGTTCAGCCGGCAAGCTTGACGGGATTTGCCGCCACAGCGACAGGTAAAGCAGCCAGGTGCGGAAGCCCAGTGAACCCACGGTAAACAGGCTGGCGAGAATCCCGACCGGTTTTCTGTGGGCAAGTGATTCGAATTCACGAATCCGCTCACGAATGACGGGGAAGTCCGTCAAGTGTCCTTCCAGCGATTCACCAAGCAGTTCGGCATGACGGGTAAGTTCTTCCAGCGTTGCCTTCCGCCCGTACAGACCGTGGTGAATCCGCGCATAGAAATAGCGCCCGATCAACCCGCTGCCTGCAACCGTCAACATGCAGAACAGGGCAATATTGCTATTCAGTGATCCAAGCTGAAAACCGCTGTGGAAAAGTATACAAAGGGGACCAATGAGTCCGAACGCCATGTGGGTACGGAACCACAGGCGTACCGGCCCCATCCTGCGCATGAAGCTTGAATGTTTGCGCAGCGGGTAGAGGAGTAACAACAGCATCAGCATGCCGCCGACAATACCGAGCGCATAACCCAGGCCGTCTTCGGCGGTCAGTGGCTGTTCAATGCGATGCCGCCATCCATAGGCGATGACGCCAAGCATCAGCAGATAGCCCAGCGACAACAGAATGCCGCGCACGCGCGGACGGTACATTTCAACCAGCGACCGGCGCTGCGGTGTCGCTGCAGGTTTTTCGCTAACGGGTAAGGCGATTTCAGCTGTCATGATATTTTTTAAAGTCTGCGGTCATACCGCAGACGGACTCCTTTGCTTTATGGGGCAGGATGATTTTCCTTTCAGACCGCGCTTCTATGCTGCCTACCCCGTCACAAATATTGGGAAATTACACCCAAACTGCAATGACTGTGCCAGAATAATCCGGCGTGGTTAACGGCTATATTCGGAAAAAATTGACCTAACTCGTTGTTCTCTGGTTAGCACGGATCGGCCTGGACGAAACGTGCCGGCGGACGCCCATAAAGATGTCGTCGATTGGCGACGGCTGAACTGACTGATAAATGACGCTACGACAACGGAATAGACCTTAGTCCAGGGAAGTGGTGTCTGCTAATGCAGACAGGTTGGGGGGGCAGGTCAACCGGTTTGCATTGAAGCGTAAGGGTTTGCGGGTTGGCATACGAAGTGCAAAGAATTTAGAAGCATTTTGTGCGGGTCATCACAATTCCGGGTGTTGCTTCCCGCGCAATATCACGGATTCAACGACATCTGCCGATGACAGCCATTACGTTTTCCACGATGACAAGACTTTCACGCCCAGGATGAATGTGACACTTGCACTCTATTTTTTCCCGTTGGTATTGATCCTGTTCTGGTACGTGCGGCGGGAACAGAACGAGCACGCCCGCAGTCTGGCCTTGCTCGAAGAAAATCAGCGCGCCGGGCTGACCGAACCGGCCTCCCTGCACCCGGTGATTGACCCGGGACGCTGCATGGGGTGCGGTTCCTGCGCCAGCGCCTGTCCGGAAGGTAATGTACTGGGCCTCGTGGAGGGCAAGGCGGTACTGATTAATGCAACACACTGTATTGGTCATGGCGCCTGCAAGGAAGCTTGTCCCTTTGATGCCATCACGCTGGTATTTGGCACGGCAAAACGCGGTGTAGACATCCCGGCAGTTAAACCCAATTTCGAAACCAACATGCCGGGCATCTTTATCGCCGGCGAACTGGGTGGGATGGGCCTGATCCGCAACGCCGTTGAACAGGGCCGACAGGCGATACTGTCTATCGGCGCTTATGACGGAGTGGGTAAGGGCGGTGACAGGCTGGATGTCGTGATAGTCGGCGCCGGGCCGGCCGGGTTTTCCGCCTCGCTGGGCGCGATGGAAAAGAAGCTCAAGGCCGTAACGATCGAACAGGAAGCCCTTGGCG
>JALWRY010000402.1 GCA_027080445.1 Thiohalobacter sp.
AACAGTACCGGGAACGTGCGACCCGGAACCTGAAAAAAAGGGCGGCTGCACTCGGCTTCCAACTCATTCCAGAGCCGACGAATGACCTCCAACAATCAATGTGTTAGGTTTAAGTTCTTCAAGAGCGTAGCGCGGCAATCTCTGGACGCTTTGTACCAATCCCAAAGAGATTGCCGCGCTACGCTCGCAATGACGGGAATTACAGAGCCTCGGAGGCGTAATCCGCCAGCCTTGAGCGTTCGCCGCGGGTGAGGATGATGTGCCCGCTGTGCGCCCAGCCCTTGAAACGATCCACGACATAGGTGAGGCCGGAGCTGGTTTCAGTGATATAGGGTGTATCGATCTGCGCCACGTTGCCGAGGCAGATCACCTTGGTGCCGGGTCCGGCGCGTGTCACCAGTGTTTTCATCTGCTTGGGTGTCAGGTTCTGCGCCTCGTCGAGGATCAGGTATTTGTTCAGGAAGGTGCGCCCGCGCATGAAGTTCATGGAGCGGATCTTGATGCGATTGCTGAGCAGGTCATTGGTCGCGGCGCGGCCCCAGTCACCACCGACATCGGAACGCGTCAGGACCTCCAGGTTATCCATCAGCGCGCCCATCCACGGTGTCATCTTTTCTTCTTCCGTGCCGGGCAGGAAACCGATGTCCTCGCCGACCGGTACGGTGACGCGGGTCATGATGATTTCCTTGTAGCGATTTTCTTCCAGTGTCTGGGCCAGGCCCGCCGCCAGCGCCAGCAGTGTCTTGCCCGTGCCGGCGCTACCCACCAGGCTGACGAAATCCACGTCCGGGTCCATCAGCAGGTTGAGTGCAAAGTTCTGCTCCCGGTTGCGTGCGCAGATACCCCATACCGTGTGCCGCGCACCACGATGATCAATGGCTGTTTCCAGCACGGCCTTGTTGTCACCGACTTCACGCACCAGCGCCTCGAAGCCCTGCTCACCGGGAATATAGACGCATTCATTGACGTGCCAGGATTCCACCAGCGGGCCGTGGACACGGTAGTAGTTGCGCCCGTCTTTCTGCCAGGACTCCAGGGTATCGCTGTGCGCCTGCCAGAAGTCCTCGGGCAGTTCGGTGATCCCGGGGAACAGCAGGTTGACGTCTTCGAGTACCTGGTCGTTAAAGTAGTCCTCGGCATTGATACCCAGTACAGCGGCCTTGATACGCAGGTTGATGTCCTTGGACACCAGTATCACGGTCACGTCCGGGTGTTCATTCTGCAGCGCCAGCGCCGTGGCGAGAATGCTATTGTCCGGCCGGTTGCCGGGCAGTACATCCGGCAGGGCGGCGTTCAGGGTATGGGTCTGGAAGAACAGTCGGCCGCTTTGTCCCTGCTCCACGTCCTCTACCTGGCCACGCAGTTCGAGCGGGATGCCCTGCTCGATTTGCTCGGATGAAATGTCCTGCATCAGGCTGTCGAGGAAACGGCTGACCTGGCGAACATTGCGCGCAACTTCGGATACCCCCTTCTTGCCGGCGTCCATTTCCTCCAGCACAACCATCGGCAGGTAGACATCGTGCTCCTTGAAACGGAACAGGGCCGTGGGGTCGTGCATCAGCACGTTGGTGTCGAGGATAAACAGGCGCCTGGCGTCGGAACTGGCCTGGGTCATGTCAGTTCGCGTACAGCGTCGAGGATTTCGTCGACGTGGCCATCGACCTTGACCTTGCGCCACTCCCTACGCAATTTGCCTTCAGCATCGATCAGGAAGGTGCTGCGTTCTATGCCCATCACTTTTTTCCCGTACATGTTCTTTTCCTTAATGACATCGAACAGTTTGCACAGGGTCTCGTCCTTGTCTGACAGGAGTTCAAAAGGGAATGCCTGTTTTTCCCTGAATTTCTCGTGCGAGGCGATGCTGTCGCGCGACACGCCGACAACAACCGTCTTGTTGCGGCGGAATTTTGCGATATTGTCGCGGAAGTCCTGGCCCTCACGGGTGCAGCCCGGTGTGTTGTCCCTGGGGTAGAAATAGATAACGACCTTCTTGCCCCGGCAGTCAGAGAGGCGGAATTCACCGCCGGTGGATTCGGCACTGAAGTCGGGGACTTTTTTGTTGAGCGTGATAGCGGGCATAGGGTTCAGCCTTTAACCGGTTCGATGACAGCGTCCAGGTTCAGCCGGTCGCAGAAGTCCAGAAATTCCTCGCGCAGGCTGGCAATGTGCGTATCGGCCGGTACGTCCAGTGTCATGTGTACGGCGAACATTTGCGTGCCGGTATGCGCGGCGGCGTAACTGGAGGTGGACAGGTCCTGGATATTGATACTGCGCTGGGAAAAGAAGTTGGCGAGGTTGTGCACGATGCCGGGGTGATCGAGTGCGACCACATCCACGCCATAGGGCAGAAAATCGCCCTCGGCGGGTCTGGGTTCGGTGCGCTTGATATTCAGCATCATGCCGAGCTGGTCCTGCATGGCGTCACACTGGCTTTCCAGTTTGGCCAGACTGTTCCAGTTACCGGCGACCAGCAGCAGCACGGCAAACTCGCCGCCCAGCACCGTCATCCGGCTGTCGGCAATACTGCAGCCGCTTTCCAGCACCCAGCCTGACAGGCGGTCGACCAGACCCGGCTGATCCTCGCCCAGTGCGGCTATCACCAACTGCTTATCCATGCGCGCAGCCTACCACTAATCCAGCACGACAGCACGCAGCTGTTCGGCGGCTTCCTCGGGACTGATGGTGCTGACAAACAGGCCGGACCCCAGTTCAAAACCGGTCGGTATACTGGTGCGCGGGCAGATCTCCATGTGCCAGTGATAGCTCTCTTCGCAATTGGCAAAATCATTATTGTGCGGCAGGGAGTGCAGGAAGAAGTTGTACTGCGCGCCGCCGATCACGGCGTCCAGCCGCGCCATGGCGCGTTTCAGTACGCGCGCGAGGTCTTCGCGCTGTGCGTCGTTGATATCGATGAAATCACTGGCGTGCTGTAACGGCAGGATGTGCATTTCCCATTCGTAGCGACTGGCGAAAGGTTTGATGGCGACGAAGTGTTCGCCGCGTTCGATAACATACTGCCCGACATCAATCTTGCGCCGCACCGAGCCGGATTCACGATCGTAGATTTTGGCCTCGAAAGTCAGCGCCTCGTCGATCAGTGAACAGAAAATGCACTGGCGGCCCTTCTCAAAATATTGACGACTGTGAATCACTTCATTGTAGACATTTTCCGGCACCACAGGCATGGCAATGACCTGGC
>JALWRY010000403.1 GCA_027080445.1 Thiohalobacter sp.
CTGGCCTCGAAGAACAGGTTGACGATGGTTCTGCCGCGCAGCAGGGGAACCTTCTTGACCGATTGTTCGGTGACGCCGGCAAAGGACTCCGCGGTATCGAGTATTTCTGTCAGCAGCGTGCGGTTGAGTCCCTCGATCGCGAGAAAGTGGCGCAGCCGGCCGTCTTCACCTATTTGCAGGTTGACGCTCATGGTGCGCGGTTGATCTCCAGTTTCAGCGGCTCCGGGCCGGCCAGTTTGACGTGTTCATGCTCGCCGAGTTCCATGTGTTGCCCGGTAACAGCGGCTTCGATGGGCAGTTCGCGGCCGTCGCGTTCTACCAGCACGGCCAGCGTAATGGACGCCGGGCGGCCGTAGTCGAATAATTCATTCATGGCGGCGCGGATGGTGCGCCCGGTGTGCAGGACATCGTCGACCAGGATGATGTGCCGGTCATCGACCGAAAACGGCAGTTGCGAGGGACGCACCTGCGGGTTCATGCCGATACGGGTGAAGTCGTCACGGTAGAAGGAAATGTCCAGCTCGCCGAGCGGGGCTTCGATACCCAGCCGTGTGTGCAGTTGCCGGGCCACCCAGACGCCCCCGGTATGGATGCCGACCATGGCGGTGTGCGCGTCGAGAGGCACGCGCTCACGAAGGTCCCCGGCCATCGTGTCGATCAGGGCTGTGATGGTTGTTGTTTCGTTCAATCGTTTGGCTCTTGCTGTAACCAGTCCTGGAGGATGACCTGTGCTGACATGGCGTCAATGTCGGTACTGGCCTGCTCGCGTGCGCTGAGCCGGCTTTCCACCACCCATGAGCTGAGGCGTTCTTCCGCCTGGTGAACCGGCAGGCGGTAACGGCCTTCAAGCTGGCGGCAGAACCTTCTTGCCGCGTGGGTCATATCCTGCTCGGCGCCATCCATATGATACGGGATTCCGACCACCAGTGCGCCCGGTTTCCATTCCTCGATCAGTTGACTGACCGCCGGCCAGTCCGGCTTGCCGTCACGCGCCCGCACGGTACCCAGGGGCGTGGCCGAGCGGGTCAGCCGCTGACCCACGGCGACGCCGATGCGCCGACGCCCGTAGTCAAAGCCGAGCAGGGTTTGATTATCCGGCCCTGGCATCAGGCGTGGCCGGTGTCTCCGGACAGCAGGTCGAGATCCACGCCCAGTGAGGCCGCAGCCGCCTTCCAGCGCTCCTCGTTCGGTTTGTTGAACAGGATGTCCGGGTCGGCCGGTCCGCTGAGCCAGGCGTTGTCGGCCAGCTCCTGCTCCAGCTGGCCGGCGCCCCAGCCGGCGTAACCCAGCGTGATCAGTTTCTGTTCCGGCCCCTCGTCACGGGCAATGGCATGCAGAATATCCAGTGATGAGGTGACGCCGATACGGTCGGTGACTTTCAGGGTGGCCTCCCACTCGCCGATCGGGCTGTGCAGCACGAAGCCGCGCTCCTGCTGCACCGGGCCGCCCAGGTAGATGGGAACCTGCCTCGCCTCGGGGGAGGCTTCCTTGACCTGGATGTGTTCGAAAACCTCGCCCAGTTGCATGTTCATGGGCCGGTTGATGATCAGCCCCATGGCGCCTTCTTCGTTGTGTTCGCAGATATAGGTAACGGAACGGAAAAAGTTCGGGTCTTCGAGCCCGGGCATGGCGATCAGAAACTGGTTGGTGAGAAACGATCCAGTCATGGCGCCAGTATCCTGTAGCGCACGGCAGAGTACAAGTGTCAGTCTGTTCCGGGGTCAGGGTCGGGTGGAGAGTTTGTTGCTGCTGGAGAAGATCCAGGTGCGGGTGATGTAGAGAATATCATTATCCTTGCGGATGTTTTCCGGGAAGGGGGCAAAGGGCGAGGCAAGTTTGACGATGCGTATCGCGGCGTCATCGAGGATCTTGTGCCCGGAGGGCTCCAGGATGGTGATATTGCGTACGCTGCCGTCCGGGTACACCGCGACTTCCACCACCAGTTTGCCGGACAGGCCCTGCCGGCGTGCGGCGTCGGGGTAGTTGAGTTCGCCGACGCGTTCGACCTTGTGTACCCAGTCGCGCATGTAGCTGGCGTAGCGCGCTTCCCGGGTGCTGGCAGTGATGTAGGCGCCGTTCAGGTGTTTTGAATAGATCAGCGCATTCTGCTGGATACTTTCGTTCAGCGAGAGGATTTCCCGGCTGCGGTTGATGATGTCGGCAGCACTGGGCTTGTCGGGTTTTTCCTGCGGGTCTTCGGCCTTGCTGATCTTGCGCTGGCTTTGTTCGCGGCTGAGCAAACGGGTCTGATCCGGTTTCTGTTCGGCGCTGGCGGCGGCCCTGGCCTGCGCCTGCATCTGCTGGCGGGCCCTGACCTTTTCCGTGGTGTTGCCGGCGCCCTGCTGGCTGGATTCGGCCAGGTAATCGTAATCTTCCGGCGGCAAGGCCTTGCTCGGGTTGACGACGGTGATATCCAGCGTTGGCATGCGCGGGTTGGGCGGGTTGCTGTCGAAAGGATCGAAGCTGATACCAAGGATGACCAGGGCGTGGAATGCGGTGGCGATGAATAATGTCAGCGCCAGCCGGTCGGTCGTCGGTGCTTCCAGCGGTGTCTGGTCGAAGGGCGTCACAGTGTCGTTCCGTCGTCGCTCATGCATTGCACTATGCAGATATTATACCGGAGCTCATCCGTTCATGGTTCAAGTGGCACAATCCGTATGGATTTCCAGGCCGGGTCGAAGGTGATGCGCCTGGCCAGCCGGGGTGTCACCCAGGCCGTATCCTGGTCATCGATGCGCAGCACGTCCCGGATACCCATCCTGACCGCTATCGCCTGCCAGCGTTCCGCGCCGGCGACAAACAATGCTGTCGCGGCCGCATCGGCCAGCGCCGGATCATCGGCAATGACTGTCACCGAGCGGGTTCCTGTGGCGGGGTAGCCTGTGCGTGGGTCGAGGATGTGGTGATAGCGTCGGCCTTCAAAGGTGAAATAGCGCTCGTAATCGCCGGAGGTGAAGACGCAGGTCGCGCCCTTCAAGGCCAGCGTGGCGAGTACCCCGTTCGCACGGGGGTTGCGGATACCGATACGCCAGGCTTTGCCGCCACGGCTGCCGCGCAGGCAGAGGTCGCCGCCGGCGTTGACAATAAGGTTGTGTATCCCGCGCTGTTCCAGCAACTCGACCGCCTTGCCCACCGAGTAGCCTTTGGCGAAACCGCCAAAATCCAGCCGAACATGCGGGTTGCTGCTG
>JALWRY010000404.1 GCA_027080445.1 Thiohalobacter sp.
ATATTCACGACGGCGTTCCACAGGGCATTGCGCTGGATATCCAGCAATCCGCTTCACTGTTGCGTTTTGATACACGTGTCAGCGGTGATATCGACCCTGCGATCATGCGTGATTCCGACCTGGTCATTATTACTGCCGGCTTCCCGCGCAAGCCCGGCATGTCGCGCTCCGACGTGCTGGAATCCAACCTTGCCATTATTGATGGGCTCGTTGATCACGTCATGCAGTATGCGCCTGACGCCATGCTGATGATGGTTACCAACCCTGTTGATGTATTGACCTGGCGCGCCTGGCAACGGACCGGCTGGCCGCGCCACCGGGTATTCGGCCAGTCCGGCGCACTGGACACGGCGCGCATGACCAGTTTTATCGCCACGGAAACCGGTTACTCGATCAAGGATATCTCCGCGTTGGTGCTGGGTGGCCACGGTGACGCCATGGTGCCCCTGCCCCGCTTTACCGATATCTCCGGTATTCCGATCGAGCACTTTATCGATGAGGCGACCATCGAACAGATCGCCGAACGCACGCGCCAGGGCGGCGGCGAGATCCTGGCCCTGAAAAAACACAGTAGCGCCTACGACTCGCCGGCCGCCGCCATTGCCTCCATGGTTGACGCGATCCGCCATAATCGCCGGCGTATACTGCCCTGTGTCGGTATCCTGGAAGGTGAATACGGCCAGACCGGTATTGCGATGGGCGTACCCGCGGTCCTCGATGAAAACGGCCTGGTGGAAATCATCGAGTTGAAACTGAATGCGCGTGAACGAAAAGATTTTGAGCGATCCGCCGACATGGTTCGGGAAGACATAAAATTGCTTCCATAACTTGAATGGCGCTGCAAAGGGAGTCGCACCGATGGCTGAAGATACCGTAACCGTAATTGACAACCGCACAGGAAAGCGTGTCGAGCTGCCGATACGCAAGGCGACACAGGGGCCGGATGCTGTCGATATCGGCAAGTTCTACCGGGAAACCGGCTATTTCACCTACGACCCCGGCTTCCTGTCCACGGCCAGTTGCCACAGCCAGTTGACCTACCTGGATGGTCAAAAGGGTATGTTGATGTACCGGGGGTACCCGATCGACCAGTTGGCCGAGAAGAGCCATTTTATCGAGGTGGCCTACCTGATGTTGTACGGCGAACTGCCACAGCAGCAGGAGCTGGATGACTTCCGCAACATCATTATGCACCACACCATGCTCAATGAATCGCTGAAGAGTTTCTTCCGTGGTTTTTACCACGATGCGCACCCGATGGCGATCATGGTGGGTGTCGTGGGCTCCCTGTCGGCCTTCTACCACGATTCCACGGACATCAATAACCCCCGCCACCGTGAAATCGCCGCGCACCGGATGATCGCCAAGATGCCCAGTATCGCGGCCGCCAGTTATAAACACTCGGTGGGTGAACCGCAGGTATACCCGGATAACAGCCTCAGCTACACGGGTAACCTGTTGAACATGATGTTCTCGGTACCCTGCGAACCTTTCGTGCTTAACCCGGTGGCCGAGAAAGCCCTGGATCTGATCTTTATCCTGCACATCGATCACGAACAGAACGCCAGCACGTCGACTGTGCGACTGGCCGGCAGTTCCGGCGCCAATCCGTTCGCCTGTGTGGCTTCCGGTATTGCCGCCCTGTGGGGCCCGGCACACGGCGGCGCCAATGAAGCAGTGCTGAACATGCTCGACGAAATCGCTGATGTGGCTAACGTGCCGAAATTCCTGGCGCGCGCCAAGGACAAGCATGACCCGTTCAGGCTCATGGGTTTCGGTCACCGGGTTTACAAAAACTACGACCCGCGCGCGCGCATTATCCGCAGTATGTGCCACGAGGTGCTGGCACAGCTTGGTGATGCCAATGATCCGCGTTTTGAGCTGGCCTTGCGACTGGAGGAGATTGCACTCAGTGATGACTACTTTATCGAGCGCAAGCTGTATCCCAACGTGGACTTCTATTCCGGGCTGATCTACAGCGCACTGGGTATACCGACCAATATGTTTACCGTCATGTTCGCCATTGCCAGAACCGTCGGCTGGGTTGCGCAATGGATGGAAATGATCAGCGAAGACAACCAGCGTATCGGCCGTCCCCGGCAACTGTACGTCGGGCCGACACAGCGGGATTATGTGCCGATCAAAGAACGACCGCTTACGCCTCCCGGGTGAACCAGTTCAGGCCCTGGCGGGAAACCAGGTAAATACGTCCACGCGCCAGTTTGACGCAGTCCTGGTGTTCGAACTCCTTGAGTATCCGGCTGATCACCTCGCGTGTGGTGCCCAGCTCGCGTGCCAGTTGCGCGTGGGTGACGTTGAGGGGTTCCCCATTGGAACGTTCGAAGCGCTGCCCCAGCAGGCAGGCCAGGCGCAGGTCGAGGCGGTGAAAGGCGATATCGGAAACCAGTACCATCATTTCATACAGACGGTCGGTAAGCATTTTCATCACGTAACTGCGCAGACTGTCTGATTCGTTAATGGCCGTGAGCAGGCTGTTGCCTGAAATCATCAAGCCGGTCACATCGGTTTCTGCCGTCGCTTCCGCGGGATAGGGGCGACTGCCGAGCAGGGCGTTCAGGCTCAACACACACATATCACCCGGTTCTACACGGTAAAGTGTAACCTCGCGCCCGTCTGCAGAATGCTTGTACACGCGAACACTGCCCTCCAGCACCCAGAGAAAGTTCTGGCAGGCGTCACTTTCCCGGAACATGACCGTACCGGCCGGAAGCTGGACACGATCGGTCTGTTCCAGCAGGTTCAGTGCTCTGGCGTCACAATGGTTGACGAAGCCGGAGTAACAGGCGTCAAGTTCGCGAAGTTTTTCCGAAAATCCCCGAATCCCCGTTTTTTCTGATAGTGAATGCGTTGCCATACTGTTCATGTCGTTCCCCACTGACATTTCCTTAATCCGATGCCGACCAGTGATCAGCGTCGCCCCCTCTCCACACACCTGGTGGAGTAACCATAATTCGGGACGTTTGGCCTGTATGTATCAAAACATACAAAAAGCGAAATCAGCGCATACTGAAGTGGCGCGAAAGCTGATCGCAAGTCCCTGGAGACATGGCTATTTTACTTTTATTTCATTAGCATAGGCCGGACGGAATTGTGGAAGCGTGAAATATGGAATTTAATCTTGCACCCGGAATCTGCCACCTCAACCACGCTGCCGTCGCACCCTGGCCGCAACGCACAGTACGCGCCGTACAGGCTTTCAGTGAAGAGAATGCCACCATCGGCTCACAACACTACGCCCGCTGGCTGGACGTTGAACAACAGCTGCGTGAACGGCTGGCGCAATTGATCAATGCGCGTGGCAGCGATGAAATTGCCCTGCTCAAAAATACCTCGGAAGCCCTTTCGGTCGTGGCCTGGGGGCTGGACTGGCAACCGGGTGACGAGATTATTATCAGCGACCAGGAATTCCCTTCGAACCGCATTGTCTGGGAATCGCTGCAGCCACTGGGCGTAATCGTCAGGCAGGTTGAACTCGGCGGCAGCGATAACCCGGAACAGCGTCTGATCGAGGCCATGACCCCGCGTACCCGCCTGTTGTCGGTCAGTTCCGTTCAGTATGCCAGCGGGCTGGCGCTGGATCTTGTGCCCCTGGGCCAGGCCTGCCGCGCACGGGATATGGTTTTCTGCGTGGATGCGATCCAGAGTATCGGTGCCCTGCCGTTCGACGTGCAGGCGTGCCAGGCCGATTTCGTCATGGCCGACGGGCATAAATGGATGCTGGGTCCCGAGGGTATCGCACTGTTTTACTGTCGACGCGAATGGATCGAGCGACTGACACTGCGCCAGTTCGGCTGGCACATGGTCGAGGCAATGGGCGACTTTGATCGTCGCGACTGGACGCCCGCTTGCTCGGCGCGACGTTTCGAGTGTGGCAGTCCGAATATGCTCGGCATACATGCGCTGCACGCCAGCGTGGGTTTGCTGCTGGAAACCGGGATTTCGCAGATAGCTGAGTTAATTTCTTCAAAGGTAGGCTATCTTACTGATTATCTGGTAAAATATTCGGCAGAAATTTGCTCGGAAACGCGTCATGGGCGGCGCGCCGGCATTGTCACGTTCCGGTTTCCTGGCGAAGATACCGAAGCCCGCTACAAATTCCTGCAGGAACAGGGGGTTATTTGTGCACTGCGTGGCGGTGGCATCCGCTTTTCCCCGCACTTCTATACCCCGCAGGACGTGCTGGACCGGGCCCTGAAACTGGCTTGTGAGCGACGCTGACAGAGTTCCATGCCCATGAGCACACAGTATTTTTTCAATCAATCCATGAAATTGCCGCTATCCTTGTTATATGGCACTCAGACGGTATGCTCAAACGGATCACCCGTGGGGGTGTCTAAGGGTTTAACCATGAACAGGGAGCAGAGGTTGTATGGCTTTTAATCCAGCAGCCTGGCTGGGTAGAAAAATCGTCCGTTGGCTGACGTATGAACACCCGCAGGCCAACCCGCCACTTTGCGATTTCGAGCGCATTCGCTACGAAGTTCGTCCCTGCGACGTGATTCTCGTGGAGGGGCGCAGCCGTGTGGCTGAAATTATTCGTACCGTCACGCAAAGCCCCTGGTCGCACTCGGCCCTGTACATCGGCCGTATCCATGATATCGACGATCCCGAGCTCCGTGAAAAGGTGCTGAGCTTCTACAATGGCGATCCCAATGAACAACTGGTGATCGAGGCCTGGCTCGGTGAAGGCACCGTGGTCAACCCCCTGGAAAAATACCGGGGCGATACGCTGCGCGTATGCCGCCCGACCGGACTGACCCGTCAGGATGCGCAACAGGTAATGAAATTTACCCTGCAGCACCTTGGTTTTGAATATGATCTCCGCCAGTTGCTCGATCTTGCCCGGTTCCTGTTTCCCTACAGCGTGATCCCGCGCCGCTGGCGCTCCAGCCTGTTCGAACACAATGCCGGGACACCGACACGTTCCGTGTGTTCCTCGATGATTGCCGCCGCTTTTGCCTCGGTAAAATTCCCGGTATTACCGGTACTGGAAGAAAAGCAGGACGGTTCCTTGCGCATGATCCCGCGGAATTCGCGCATGTTCACGCCGCGCGATTTCGATTACTCACCCTACTTCGACATCATCAAATGTCCTCACCTGGATTTTGGCAAACGCCCTTCCTACCGGGAACTGCCCTGGGACAAAAAGGGACGTATCTGTAATGATGATGGTGAGTGTTTTGTCCCCACGATGCAGCCGGAAGTGGCGGAGGCACGGGATAGCGTGCTGCCCGAGAAGGCCGCGCCGGAAGTTCAGGACAGCCGCGAAACCGGTTCGAATGAGGAGACACCGGACGCCATTAAACCTTCAGATGTTGAAAAAACCAGCTGACCGTTCGGGAGCATAATCATGATGACACTGCTGGAAGTAATCCTTGTTGTCGCCGTGGCCTGGACGCTGGCCGCACGACAGGCGCCGGCCTGGTTGTGGAGCGGTGTGATCGCCGCCTGGCTGCTGATCTGGCCTTCCCTGCACGGGGTAAGCGGATGGGTGCTGGCCCCGGCCTGGCTGGTGTTTATCCCGCTAGCCGCCCTCCTTGGTCTGCCCGGGCTGCGGCGCAATGTGATCAGCCAACCCGTTCTGCAACTGTTCAGGAAATTGATGCCAACCGTGTCCGACACCGAGCGTGAGGCGCTGGAAGCGGGCAGCACCTGGTGGGAAGCCGACCTGTTCAGTGGCGACCCGGACTGGCGCAAATTGTTGTCTTTGGACACGCCTGCGCGCTCGGCCGAGGAGCAGGCCTTCATCGACGGCCCGGTGAACGAACTCTGCCGCATGATCGATGACTGGAAAATTACCGAAGACCTGCATGATCTTCCGCAACCGGTGTGGGACTTCCTCAAGCAACAACGCTTCTTTGGCATGATCATTCCGAAAGCGTATGGCGGGCTGGAATTCAGCGCTTACGGACATTCCAGCGTGGTCATGAAAATCGCCAGCCGCAGTATCACTGCGGCCGTCACCACCATGGTGCCCAACTCACTGGGCCCTGCCCAGCTACTGTTGCACTACGGGACGGAGGCGCAAAAGGATTACTACCTGCCGCGCCTGGCCAGTGGTGAGGAAATCCCCTGTTTTGCGCTGACCGGACCCGAGGCCGGCAGCGATGCCGCGGCCATGCCCGACCGGGGTATCGTTTGCCGGCAGGAATTTAACGGTGAAGAAACACTGGGCATTCGGCTTGACTGGGAAAAACGCTATATCACCCTGGGCCCGGTTGCCACCGTACTCGGGCTGGCCTTCAAGTTGTACGACCCCGATCACCTGATCGGTGAACAGGAAGCACGTGGCATTACACTGGCGTTGATTCCGACTGACACGCCCGGCGTTGAAATCGGCAGTCGCCACTTCCCGCTCAACCAGGCGTTCATGAACGGCCCCAACCGTGGCAAGGCTGTGTTTATCCCGATGGACTGGATTATCGGTGGCCAGGCGCGCATTGGCGAAGGCTGGCGGATGCTGATGGAGTCCCTTGCCGACGGGCGTTCCATTTCATTGCCCGCCCTGAGCACCGGTGCGGGCAAGCTGGCGTCGCGCGCCAGCGGCGCCTATGCGGCCGTGCGCAAGCAGTTCAAGACCCCGATCGGCAAGTTTGAAGGGATATCGGAAGTACTGGGACGCATCGCCGGCAATGCCTACGCGATGGACGCCGCGCGAGGTCTGACGACGCTGGCTGTCGATCAGGGTGAGAAGCCTTCGGTAGCCTCGGCGATCGTCAAGTATCACCTGACCGAGCGGATGCGCCGTGTCATCGACGATGCCATGGATATTCACGGCGGCCGGGGCATCTGTATGGGGCCGCGCAACTACCTGGCGCGCGTTTACCAGGCCATCCCGATTTCGATTACCGTGGAAGGCGCCAATATTCTTACCCGCAGCCTGATTATTTTCGGCCAGGGCGCTATCCGCTGCCATCCCTGGCTGTTGAAAGAAATGGAAGCCGCGCAGCGTGGTGATGTCATTGGTTTCGACCGCGCCCTGTTCGGGCATATCAAGCTGCTGACCAGCAACCTGGCCCGCGCGACTTTCCATGGGCTGACACGTGCACGCTTTGCACAGGCGCCGGTTGACCGTGAAGAAGCCCGTTATTACCGGCAGCTGACACGACTCAGCGCGGCCTTCGCGGTAACCGCCGAATCCGCCCTGTTGACGCTGGGTGGTGAGCTCAAGCGCAAGGAATCGCTCTCCGGGCGGTTGGGCGACGTATTGAGCCTCATGTACATCGCTTCGGCAAGCCTGAAGCGCTTCGCGGACGAAGGCCGCCAGACCGCCGACCGGCCCTTGCTGGAATGGGCGGTGCGTGATGCGCTCTACCAGGCACAGCAAAAACTATTCGAGGTCTATGACAATCTCCCTGTCCGCCCGTTGGGCCGGGTGCTTAAATGGCTGTTGTTCCCCTACGGCGCGAGTTATCGTGCACCGGACGACAAGCTGCTTCAGCGCGCCGCCAATGTAGTCCTGCGTTGTGGCTCGGCACGCGAACGCCTGACCGAGGGTTTGTATATACCGGATGCCGACGATGAACCGCTGCATCAGCTGGAGCTTGCACTGGAACGCGCCACAGCCGCGCAACCGGTATTATCGAACTTGCGAAAAGCCATGCGCAGTGGTCAACTTGAGGCTGGCGATCCTGAACAATGCCTGGTCGAAGCAGTTTCGGCCGGTGTGATCGATGAACGCGAAGCGGCGCAGGTACGCGCGGCTGTCGCGGCAAGACAACGGGTCATCGGTGTCGATGAATTCCCCGGCGATTACTGGAAGGAGAAGAATAGTTCATGGCAGCGCAACCCAACCCACTCTCAACCGGTCGGCCAGTCTACGTCGTAGATGGCGCTCGCTCGCCGTTCCTGCGCGCCCGCAACAAGCCTGGCCCTTTCTATGCTTCTGACCTGTCCTTTCAGGCCGGGCGCGCCCTGCTCTACCGGCAGCCATTCAGTGCCGAGGCCTTCGACCAGGTCATTATGGGCTGTGTCATGGGAGCCCCCCATGAAGTGAATATCGCCCGCATCGTTGCACTGCGCCTCGGTTGCGGGGACAAGGTACCGGCCTGGACCGTGCAACGTAACTGCGCTTCGGGTCTGCAGGCGCTGGACTGTGCGGCCCAGGATATCGCCAGCGGCCGCTCGGAACTGGTGCTGGCCGGTGGCGCCGAAGCCATGAGCCATGCCCCGTTGCTGTTTGGCAGCGGCATGGCGGCCTGGCTGGGCGCCTTCAGTGCCGCGCGCAAGCCTGTCGACAAATTAAAGGCGGCCCTGGCGTTCCGTCCCGCCTATCTCAAACCGGTGATTGGTTTGCTGTGCGGACTGACTGATCATTTCGTCGGCCTGAACATGGGCCAGACGGCAGAGATTCTTGCCCACCGTTTCAATATCAGCCGGGAAGCCATGGATGCCTACGCGGTGCGCAGCCACCAGCGGCTGGCCAAGGCGGCCGAACAGGGTTACCTGGACGAAATCGAGACCCTCTATGACGCCGACGGGAAATACTACGATGCCGATGACGGCTGCCGACCGGACAGCAGCCTGGAGAAACTGGCGAAACTGCGGCCTGCCTTCGAACGTCCGTTCGGCAAGGTAACGGCAGGCAATAGCGCGCAGATTACCGATGGCGCCGCCTGGCTGATCCTGGCTTCGGAAGATGCCGTGGAAAAATATAAACTGCCGGTCATCGGGCGGATATGCGACAGCCAGTGGGCCGGGGTCGATCCCGCCCAGATGGGCCTGGGCCCGGTGCATGCCATGGCGCCGATTCTGGCACGTAACGGTTACGACAGTGGTGATATCGACTTCTGGGAAATCAACGAAGCCTTTGCCGCCCAGGTGCTGGCCTGCCTGCAGGCGTGGCAAAGCGAAGACTACTGTACCCGTGAGCTGGGTCTCGAAAAGGCCTTTACACCGATCGATGAATCGCGCCTGAATGTCGATGGCGGCGGCGTGTCGCTTGGGCACCCGGTTGGCGCCAGCGGCGCGCGTATCGTCCTGCATGTACTGAAAGTCCTGCAACGTGAGAATGCGCAACGCGGCATCGCCACCCTGTGTATCGGTGGCGGTCAGGGCGGCGCCATGCTGGTGGAGAGGGTCGCATAATGGATAACAAAACCGACAAACCGGATCTCTACACGGAAGTCGACGATGACAACATCGCCTGGTTGCATTTTGACAAGCAGGGTTCCAGCGCGAATGTGTTATCGGCAGACCTTCTGGAGCGCCTGTACGAAATACTGCTGGAAATCACCGACCGCAAACCCCGCGGTCTGGTGATCCTCTCGGACAAGCCGAACGGTTTCATTGCCGGCGCCGATGTGCGCGAGTTTACCCGACTGGAAAACCGTGACCAGGCACTTGACGCCATTCAGCGCGGCCAGGCGGTATTTGACCGGTTGGCGGCCCTGCCCTTCCCGACCGTCGCGTTGATACATGGCTTCTGCCTGGGGGGCGGACTGGAACTGTCGCTGGCGTGCCGTTACCGGATTGCGCGTGACGACCGGGGTACGCGACTGGGTTTACCGGAAGTTCGCCTCGGGATTCATCCCGGTTTTGGCGGTACCGTCCGGCTTGTCCCGCTGGTCGGCGCCCTGCACGCCATGGACCTGATGCTCAGCGGTCGTACCGTGGACGGCCGCGCCGCAAAGCGTATGGGCATCGTCGACCATGCGCTGCCTGAACGACATCTCAGGACGGCCGCCCGTTCCCTGATACTGGACCCGCCCGCGCCTCACAAACCCACCCGCCTGCAGGCATTGACCAACCATGCCTGGGTGCGCCCGGTACTGGCGCGCGTGTTTGAACGCCAGGTAGCCAAAAAAGCTGTCCGCGAACACTATCCCGCGCCCTGGGCAATCATCGACCTGTGGCGACAGTACGCCGATTCCGAACGGGACATGATGCATGCCGAGGCGGAATCTGTTGCACGACTCATTGTCGGGCCTACGGCACAGAACCTTATTCGTGTCTTCCTGCTGCAGGAACAACTGAAAGCGTTGGGTAACCATCCCGACTATCACCCGAAACGCGTTCACGTGGTCGGCGCGGGCATTATGGGTGGCGACATTGCCGCCTGGTGCGCTTTCAAGGGCATGCAGGTGACCTTGCAGGACCAGTCGCCGGAACGTATCGCACCTGCAGTCAAACGCGCCTATCAACTGTTCAAGCGTCGTTTGCGCCGCACACGCCCGATCCAGGAAGCTATGGATCGTTTGATGCCGGACCCGGATGGCCTGGGCGTTGAACGCGCCGATGTGGTGATTGAGGCGATTTTTGAAGATGCCGACGCCAAGCGTCAGTTATATGAACAACTGGAACCACGTATGCGGCCCGAGGCCATCCTGGCGACCAATACTTCCAGCATCCCGCTGGGCGAATTGCGCAGCGTACTGAAGAATCCGGCGCGGCTGGTCGGGCTGCACTTCTTCAACCCGGTGGCCAAAATGCAGCTGGTGGAAATTGTGCGGGACGAGGTCACCGATGCTGACGTGGCGCTCAGGGCCACGACCTTTGCGCGCAGGATTGATCGGCTTCCGCTGCCGGTGACCAGCACCCCGGGTTTCCTCGTCAACCGTATTCTCATGCCTTACCTGCTGGAAGCCGTCGAACTGGAAAGCGAAGGTGTACCCGCCGCCGATATCGATCGCCAGGCGATCAGATTCGGCATGCCGATGGGTCCCATTGAACTGGCCGATGCCGTGGGGCTGGATATCTGTCTGCATGTAGCCGAAAACCTGGGCGAGCATTTCAATGTCGAGGTACCGCAACGCCTGCGTGAACTGGTCAATCGCGGCTACCTGGGGCGGAAAAGCGGCCAGGGGTTTTACACATACAAGAAAGGCAAGGCGGTTAAACCCGCGATACCGAAGACACAGCATTCCAGTGATGAAATCATCGACCGCATGATCCTGCGCATGCTCAACGAGGTCGTTGCCTGCCTGCGCGAAAAGGTGGTTGAGAAAGCGGATTATCTCGATGGCGGCATGGTATACGGCACCGGTTTCGCGCCGTTCCGCGGCGGCCCGCTGCACTACATTGAAGATGTAGGCGCTGATACCCTGTATCAACGCCTGAATGAACTCGAACAACGTGCCGGCATCCGCTTCAAGCCGGACCCGGGGTGGAAGGATGTCGCGGGTTTTGCGTCCAGTGAAACGACGATGAGTGAATAATAATGCGCAAACACAGTGAAGATCATCTGGTCACACCGGAACAGGCCGGTACGCTTGCCGGGCTGTTTTTTGAGCGCGTCAAACGGACTCCCGGGGCACTGGCCTACCGCTACTACGACCCATCCAGCGAAGACTGGAAAGACATCAGCTGGTCCGAGGCCGGGGCCGAGGCCGCGCGCTGGCAAGCCGCCCTGGCCTCGGAGAACCTGCAACCGGGTGACCGCGTCGCCATACTCATGCAGAACGGCCCGCAATGGGTGATGTTTGACCAGGCGGCGCTGGCCAATGGGCTGGTTGTCGTCCCCCTGTATACGCAGGACCGCGCCGAAAACATCGCCTACATATTACAAAATGCAGGCGTCAAGGCATTACTGATCGGGCAGCAGGAACACTGGGATGCGCTCTACCCCGTGTGGGATCAACTTGGCTTCCTGACACGTATCATCAGTCTTGCCCATATCGATACCACTGGTCATGCAGATTCGCGTTTGCGCACCGTGGGCGAATGGCTGCCGGACCAGGCCGAGTTAATGCGCGTCAACTGGGACCCGGATTCACTGGCAACAATTGTTTATACCTCGGGAACAACGGGACGTCCCAAGGGCGTCATGCTCAGTCATCACAATATTCTCTGGAACGTCTATCGCAGTCTGCAGGTGGTTCAATGCGCGCCCGATGAACTGTTCCTGTCGTTTCTCCCGCTCTCCCATACCCTGGAGCGTACTGCGGGCTACTACCTGCCAATGATGCTGGGCGCCGCAGTGGCCTACAACCGCTCCATTCCCCAGCTTGCCGATGACCTGGTGGCTGTCAGGCCCACCGTGCTGATGTCCGTGCCGCGTATCTTTGAACGTGTCTACAACAAGATCCACGCCGGCCTGGAAGAAAAATCCCCTGTCGCCCGTGCGCTGTTCAAGCTGGCGGTCAAGGTGGGCTGGCATCGTTTCGAATACCGGCAGGGTCGTGCCGCCTGGCGTCCAGCACTCCTGCTCTGGCCGTTACTGGATAAACTGGTCGCCAGCAAGGTGATGGCGAAACTCGGCGGTCGACTGCGCCTGGCGGTGGTCGGAGGCGCACCCCTGTCATTCGATGTCGCGCAACTGTTCATCGGGCTGGGCTTGCCCATGATCCAGGGTTACGGCCTGACGGAGACAAGCCCCGTCATCAGCGTCAACCCGATTGACAATAATGACCCGCGCAGCGTGGGTTGCCTGCTCAAGGATGTCGAGGCA